>NZ_JAAGPL010000105.1:0-30191 GCF_017104785.1 Burkholderia sp. Ac-20353
CGCGACAGCGCGGGCGGCAATCTTGCCGCCGTCGCCGCGCTGCAGCTGCGCGGCTCGGGCATCCGGATCGCGCATCAGCTGCTGCTGTACCCCGTCGTCGATTGCGCGACCGAGCATCCGTCATACGAATCGCTCGGCAACGGCTACTTCCTCACCGCGGACATGATGCGCTGGTTCAAGCGCCACTATTTCGATGACGATGCGGACCGCGCATCGCCGCTCGCGAGCCCGATTGCCGCGCACGATCTCGCCGGCCTGCCGCCCGCGACGATCGTCAGCGCCGAATTCGATCCGCTGCGCGACGAAGCCGAAGCGTATGCGGCGCGCGTCGCACAGGCCGGCACACCGGTCACGCTCGTGCGCTGGCCCGGTCAGTTGCATGGCTTCGCGAGCATGCTCGGCGCGATTGACGCCGCCGATCGCGCACTGACGTTCGCAGCCGACGCATTGCGCCGCGCGTTCGCGGCACCGGAGGCGCGATGACGCTCGCGAGCACCCGGGAGATCGTCGACGAACTGCGCGCGGGCCGCATGGTGCTGCTCGTCGACGAAGAGGATCGCGAGAACGAAGGCGACCTCGTGATCGCGGCCGACCACGTGACACCCGACGCGATCAACTTCATGGCGCGTTTCGGGCGCGGCCTGATCTGCCTGACGCTGACCGCCGAACGCTGCGCGCAGCTCCGGCTGCCGCCGATGGCCGATCACAACGGCACGCCGTTCGGCACCGCGTTCACGGTGAGCATCGAGGCGGCCGACGGCGTGACGACCGGCATCTCGGCCGCCGACCGCGCGCATACGATCCGCACCGCCGTGCGCGCCAGCGCGCGGCCCGACGATCTCGTGCAGCCCGGCCACGTGTTCCCGATCGCCGCGCGGCCAGGTGGCGTGCTCGTCCGCGCGGGGCACACCGAGGCCGGCTGCGACCTCGCGGCGCTCGCGGACCTCACGCCGGCCGCGGTGATCTGTGAAGTGATGAACGACGACGGCACGATGGCGCGGCTGCCCGAGCTGCGCGCGTTCGCCGCCCATCACGGTCTGAAGATCGGCACGATTGCCGACCTGATCCACTACCGGCGCGAACACGAGTCGCTCGTCGAGCGCGTTGGCGAGCGGCCGCTGCACACGCCGTGGGGACGTTTCCGCGCGATCGAGTATCGCGACACCGTGCACGGCACGCCGCATCTCGCGCTCGTGCGCGGCGAGCCCGATCCGGCGACGCCCGTGCTGACGCGCGTGCACGAATGCCATTCGCTGCTCGACCTGCTCGATGCCGAGCCGTCCGCGCATTCGTGGCCGCTGCACGCGGCGCTGCAGCGGATCGACGCGGCCGGCTGCGGGGTCGCGGTGCTGCTCGATTGCGACCTGCGCAGCGACCACGCGCGCGCGCCGGCGGGCGGCGGACGCCGCGACGGGCGCGCGACCGGCATCGGCTCGCAGATCCTGCGCGATCTCGGCGTGCGACGGCTGAACGTGCTGTCGAGCCCGTTCCGGCTGCCCGCGCTGTCGGGGCACGATCTGGAGATCATGGCGTTCATCCCGCTCGGCGACGACGATCCGGAAACGGCGCGGCTCGTGCCGGCGCTCGGGCGGCGGGCCGCGTGAGCGTCGACAGGATTTTCGCAATACAACCTATTGCTTGTTTTTTCGAAATACATGCAATGGGCTGTTAATTCCGAATACAGTCGCCCGGCCGCAGCCGCCGACGCGCGCAAGCCGCTGCCGGATGCCGCGAAGGCGCCGGTTGGCATGCGCGCAATGGGCCGTTGACGTCGCTGCACGACTGGCAATCTGACCCTCTCGAGTCACCAGCGAGACTCGCGGACAAAGCAGCAAGTGAACCGTCATCCCGCTACGTGCCCACGCCCTCATCCACCCGGACGATGCGCGCTCCCGCCAGCGCCGCACAATGCATCGCGTGTCCGATCCTTTCCATCGTCCCGCCATGGCATCCGCCGACCTTTCCACCGCCTTCAGCCCGCTGCGCGTCGGTCCGCTGACGCTGCGCAATCGTGTGATCAAATCCGCGACCAACGAAGGGATGACGCCGGGCGGCGTGCCGTCGCGCGCACTCGTGCAGTTTCACGAACGCATTGCCGAGGGCGGCGCGGCGCTCACGACCGTCGCGTATTGCGCGGTGAGCCCCGACGGCAGGACGTTCGTCGACCAGGCGCAGCTCGACGCGCCAACCGTCACGCATTTCCGCGCGCTGACCGACGCGGTCCATCGCCACGGTGCAGCTGCGTCCGCACAGATCACGCACGGCGGTTGCTTCACGTTCCTGCCCGTGCTGTCGACGCGGCGGCCGCTCAGCGCGTCGGGCGGCTTCAACAAGGTCGGCGTGATGAGCGGCCGGTTCCTGAAGCAGGCGATGACGCGCGACCAGATGACAGCCGTTGCGGCCGAGTTCGCGCAGGCCGCCCGCCACGCGCGCGATGCGGGTTTCGACGCGGTCGAGATCCACATGGGCCACGGCTACCTGCTGAGCCAGTTCCTGTCCCCGCTCTACAACCGCCGCCGCGACGCTTACGGCGGCGATGCTGTGCGGCGCGCGGCGTTTCCGGTCGAGGTGCTGCGGCGCGTGCTCGACGCGGTAGGCCGGGATCTCGCGGTGGTCTGCAAGATCGGCGTGACCGAAGGCGTGCGCGGCGGCGGCACGGCCGACGACGCGTGCGACGTCGCGCGGCGGCTCGAAGCCGAGGGCGCGCAACTGCTCGTGCTGAGCGGCGGGATGAACGTCGAATCGGTATGGCAACTGTTCGGCAGTCCGCTGCCCGGCGACGCGCGCGCGAATGCCGACAACGCGATCGTGCGCGCCGCGATGGCGCTGCAGAAGCTCACCGAGCCGAAGCTGGGCGCATTTCGCGAGCTGTATTTTCTCGAGCACTCGCGCAAGGTCCGCGCGGCGGTCCGGATGCCGCTCGCGTATCTCGGTGGCGTGCGCTCGCGCGACAACGTCGCCCGCGCGCTGCACGACGGCTTCGACGCGGTGGCGATGGCGCGCGCGCTCGTGTTCGAGCCGGACTTCGTGAATCGGCTGCGCGACGGCCGCAGCGAGCGGTCGGGCTGCACGTCGTGCAACCGCTGCGTCGTGTCGATGTATACGCCAGGCGGCACGTCGTGCGCGCTGCAGCAGCCGAACGATCCCGCGCCGAACCGGCTGCCGGCCGCGGACAGCTGAACGCCGGGCAACCCAAGTGGCGTCGCGCCAGCCCTGCGACAGCCGACACGCGGCCGAGCGCGCAGGCGTGGCGCTGCCGTCAGCCGGCGTCGCGTGCCCGCGCGAGCGCGGCGAGGTTCCCTTCGCCGAACCCGTGGTGCCCGTGGCGCTGGACGATCTCGAAAAAGATCTCGCCCGGCCGCCGCTTGACGAAAGTCTGGAAAAACAGCCGCGGCGGACCGTCGCCGTCCGTCTCGCCGTCGACCAGCACCGCGCGCTGGCGCAGTGCGTCGAGGTCGAGGCCGTGGCCCGGCAGCCGCGCGTCGACCTCGTCGTAGTAGCGCGCAGGCGGCTCGATGAATTCGACGCCGTTCTCGCGCAGCGCATCGACGCTTGCCAGGATGTCGTCGGTCGCGAGCGCGACGTGCTGGACGCCCTCGCCCGGATGGTCGGGCAGGTACGCGTGCATCAGCTCGGTTCGCCGCGTGCCCTCCTCGTACACGGGAATCCGCACCGCGCCGCACGGCGACACCATCACGCGCGACTCTTCCGATACATGCCAGTGCGCGTCGATTTGGTGGATTTCGCGGAAATACAGCAGGTCGTGATAGAAATCCAGCCATTCCTGCATCCGCCCGGCGCCGACCGTCTGCGTGAAGTGGTCGACCTGCTGCAGCCCGACGCCTTCGAATTCGAGATCGGTATGCGCGGTGGCGACGTCGATCGGCTGGAAGTCGATGTCGAAGATCGAGATGTCGCCGACGCCGCCGCGCTGGCCGCCGCGCCCCCGCCAGCGGTCGACGAAATACAGGTGCGAATCGCCGATGCCCTGGATCGCCGGAATCCGCAACTCGCCGACGCCGAGCCGCTCGCCCTCGAACGCCCACGCGCCGAGTTCGAGCGCGCGCTCGAATGCGCGCCGCGCATTCCCGACCCGCAGGCCGATCGCGCAGACGCCCATCCCGTACTCTTCCGCATAGCGCGCGGCGAACGAATCCGGCTCCGCGTTGATCAGGAAATTCATCTGGCCTTGCCGGTACAGCGTGACGGCCTTGCTGACGTGTCGCGCGATCGCCTTGAAGCCGAGCTGCTCGAAGCGTTGCGCTAGCGCGTCCGGCACCGGCGCCGCGAACTCGACGAACTCGAGGCCGGCCATCCCGAGCGGGTTGGCGGCCGGATCGTCGACAGGCGGCGTGTCGCTGGACAGGGGGGGATGATTGCCGAGCATTCCAGTCTCCGGGGACAAGCAGGTCGATGACAGTGCGCCGGTGCCGCATCGCGGCCCGGCCGCGCGGCCGACGGACAACCTGCCCGCGCCGCGCTGCGTTTTTTAATCGTGCAGATTTTAACCAAACCGTTCATGACCGCACACCTCGGCCGAACGGACAGTCACGGATGCCAGTGCACCGAGCCGGCCGCCCGGCTTGGTGCAAACCCGCAATTCGTTCGATCAGCGCACGGATTTGAACGATAATCGCGCACTTTTGCCGATCGGCCGATTGCCGCAACGCGGCGCGGGCCCTATGCTCCGTTCACCCAACGCCTTCAATGCAGCATCGGACGCGGCACCGCCACGATTCCATGATGCGCCGTGCCAGGAGACCTCGCCATGCCCCCCGCCGCTTTTGACACCTTCGACACCCTCGACACCGCCGGCATCGCTCGCGCGAAAAGCCAGGCCCGCAAGGCCGCGATCGGCAGCTTCGTCGGCGCGGTCGTCGACTGGTACGACTTCCTGCTGTACGGGATCGTCGCCGCGCTCGTGTTCAATTCCGCGTTCTTCCCGCAGGTCAGCGCGACGATGGGCACGCTGGCCGCGTTCGCGACGTTCGGCGTCGGCTTCCTGTTCCGGCCGCTCGGCGGCGTCGTGTTCGGCCACTACGGCGACCGGCTCGGCCGCAAGCGGATGCTCGTGCTGACCGTGATGTTGATGGGATTGTCGACCGTCGCGATCGGCCTGCTGCCGACCTATGCGACGATCGGCTGGTGGGCGCCCGTGCTGCTCGTCGCGATGCGCGCGCTGCAGGGCTTCGCGGTCGGAGGCGAATGGGGCGGCGCGGCACTGATGGCCGTCGAAAGCGCGCCGCAGAAGAAAAAGGCGTTCTACAGCAGCGGCGTGCAGGTCGGCTACGGCGTCGGGCTCGTGCTCGCGACCGGCATCGTGTCGATCCTGAACCACACGCTCGGCGAGGCCGCGTTCAAGTCGTGGGCCTGGCGCCTGCCGTTCGTGTTCAGCATCGTGCTGGTGCTGATCGGCCTGTGGGTGCGCAAGAGCATGGACGAATCGCAGGAGTTCGTCGAGAAGGTCGAGCACTCGAACCGCAAGCTGCGCCTGCCCGTGCTGGAAGCGCTGACGCGTCATCCGAAGGCATTCCTGCTGATCGTCGCGCTGCGTCTCGCCGAGCTGTTCACGATGTACATCGTCACCGCGTTCGCGCTCAGCTACTCGACGACCAACCTCGGCATGTCGCGCGACCTGTTCCTGAACATCGGCCTGCTGGTCGGCGCGGTGAGCTGCGTGACGATCCCGTGCTTCGCGTGGCTCGCCGACCGCTTCGGCCTGCGCCGCATCTACCTGGTCGGCGCGCTGATCGGCCTCGCGTCCGCGGTGCCGTTCTTCGTCGCGCTCGAAGCGCGTTCGATTGCGTGGATCGTGATCTTCTCGATCCTGCTTGCGAACGCCGCGCACGACATGGTCGTGAGCGTCCAGCAGCCGCTCTTCACCGAACTGTTCGGCGCCGAATACCGCTATAGCGGCGCGGGGGTCGGCTACCAGTTCGCGAGCGTGGTCGGCGGCGGCTTCACGCCGTTCATCGCGGTCGCGCTCGTCAATTTCGGCGGCGGTTCATGGCATCTCGTCGCGGGCTACCTCGCGGCCGGCTGCCTGATCTCGCTCGTCGTCGCCGCGCGGATGCGGGCCGCGCACTGATTGCCCGGTGCCCGAGCATGACCGGCGGCCGGTACGCCGGTCATGCTCGAGCGAGCCGTCCCGGGCCGACGTCAAACACTGTCAAACCGCGCTCCAATCTCCCGACATCGCATCAACACTTTCCACGGGCACGGCCGACCGATGGCATCATATGGGCCTACGTCAGTCACCGATACGCCCCCATATCATGTCGAATCTCATCGTCCACGGCGGCAACCCGCTGCGCGGCGACATCACGCCGTCCGCCAACAAGAATGCCGTGCTGCCGATCCTGTGCGCCACCCTGCTGACCGACCAGCCGCTGCGGCTCGTCGGCGTGCCGGACATCACCGACGTGCGCAAGATCCTCGACATCTTCCGCACGCTCGGCAGCGACGTGTCGATCGATTTCGCGACCGGCATCCTCGAGCTCCATCACCGCAACACCACGTTTGACCCGGCCGTGCACCGGCTGCCCGAGGCGATGCGCTCGTCGATCATGCTGATCCCGCCGCTGCTCGCGCGCTTTGGCGTCGCCCGTCTCGAGAACGACGTGAAGGGTTGCACGCTCGGCGTGCGCGAGATCGATCCGCACGTCGAGGTGTTCGAGCGTTTCGGCGCGCATATCGAGCGCACGCCCGATTCGCTGATCGTGCGCTCCGATGGTCCGCTGAAGGCGAACGATCACTGGCTCGACTATGCGTCCGTGACGACCACCGAGAATTTCGCGCTGTGCGCGACCGCCGCGGCCGGCACGTCGACGCTGATGAACGCCGCGTCCGAGCCGCACGTGCAGGAGTTCTCGCAGTTCCTCGCGATGCTCGGCGTCGAGATCCACGGCATCGGCACGTCGCGGCTCTGCGTGACCGGCGGCGCCAGGCTCGGCGGCGGCGAATTCCGCTTCGCGGAGGATTTCCACGAGATCGCGACCTTCCTCGCGCTCGGTGCGATCACCGGCGGCGACATCGTCGTGCGCAACTCGTCGCCTGAGCATTTCCCGCTGATCGACCGCACGTTCGCGAAATTCGGCGTGCACGTCACGCACCGCGACGGCTGGTCGCGCGCCGAGCGCGACGGCCCGCTGCGTGTGCGCCGGCCGTTCACGCAGAACATCCTGACCAAGGTCGAAGCCGCGCCGTGGCCGTATCTGCCGGTCGACCTGCTGCCGATCTTCATCGCGCTCGGCGTGCAGGCGGAAGGCAGTGCGATGTTCTGGAACAAGGTCTACGACGGCGCGCTCGGCTGGTCAGGCGAACTGTCGAAGTTCGGCGCGCACGTGCTGCTGTCCGATCCGCATCGGCTGATCACGTTCGGCGGGCTGAAGCTCACGCCCGCGCGCGTCGAGAGCCCGTACATCATCCGCGTCGCGATCGCGCTGCTGATGGTCGCCGCGAGCATCGAGGGACGCTCCGAAATCATGAACGCGCTGCCGATCCGCCGCGCGCATCCGCATTTCGTCGAGAACCTGCGTTCGGTTGGTGCGAACGTCGAGTGGACGAGCAGCGAATGATGTCGTGCCGGCGGCGGCGCACGTGACGTTCGCGCCGCCGCCGGGCTGTTACCGCCATCCCGATTCGACTGGCGGCCTCGATCGGCCGCCGGTGTCACTCTCCTTCCCCGCAATCGACATCGCCCGCGCCCATGTGGTCGAAGCCGTAGAGCATCACCGCGGTCGTGCCACGCACCGGGTTGCTCGGACGCTGCGCCTGACTGCCGTCGAGCGGGCCTGACGGATACTGGACGCTCGTGTCCATCAGGTTCTCGCGCTGCGCCTGCAATTCCGCCTCGGTGAGCTTGCTGCCTTCCGCGCGCGGCAGTCCGAACGCGTTGCGCACCTCGGCTTCGTTCCACGTTCCTTTCAGCGTGACGGTCACCATCTGCAGGTCGCCGTGCTCCCAGTCGAGTTCGACTTTCGTCGCGAGCGGATGCACGCTGGCCGCAAGTCGATCGGGGAATGCCGGGCCTTCATAGTAGGACCCCGTGTTCTTGCATGCGTCGCCGGTGTTCTTGTACTGCTTCAATGCGCAATTTTATTTCCGGCAATACAGGCGAGCGGCCCAAATGCATCGCTGCACGAGCCGATCGATGTCGTCGGGCAGGCAGCCAGCGACGCCCGATCTGATTAGCCGTCCGCCGGAATGATCTGGATGATTCAAACGGCGCCGCGAAAAACAAAATCAAACTCGTCCTATTGCTGAAGTGCGCCGCGCCGGGGATTCTAGCGTGCCCTCTTCTCATTCTGAACAAGACGCTCGCATCTGAAAATTCAAATCGGAAAATGCGTCGAGTTCCGATTCGTCGATATCTTCCGATTCGACAGGATACTTAAGAACCCATGAAAGCAAAATTCGACCTGATGCAAATGCGCGATGTCTGGATTGATGCATACATCCATGGCGACCTCGAACTGACGAACTACGTGGAAAGCCCGCAATTCTTCGTGAAACATGGCGGCTCGATGATCACGAAACAACAGCGACTCGCCCGGATGCGAGCGCATGCGGCCGAGCAAGCTTCGCGCATGTCGGGCATGAGATACGAGGACGAAACCCGGCACGTCTCCGAACAGGGAGAATGGGCAACCGTATCGGGCATCGGTGCGATGCGAAAGAACGGAATGATTCGTGCGCGCTACAAGTTTCTCGAGTTATGGCTGATCAACGACGGGCGTTGGCAAGTTGCCGCCTTGTGCTACGAGCATATGGAAATCGACCGCGAACACGATTCCTGATCGAACCTTGCAGCCGCCATACTCGACGGACCATCAATTCCCGATCGATTCGCGCGATAATCGCCCACTCCCGCGCGATCACCGCGCCACCTCGACGATCTTGCCCAGATGAAAAAGGCCGAACTCGACAAGCGCGACTGGATAGCCGGCCTCGAAAAAGGCCTGATGATCCTCGAGGCATTCGACAGCCAGCACGCGCGCATGACGCCGACCCAGGCCGCCGCGCGCACGGGTCTCACGCGCACCGCTGCGCGGCGCTACCTGCTGACGCTCGAATCGCTCGGCTACGTGTACACGGACGGCAAGCTGTACGGCCTCACGCCACGCGTGCTGCGGGTCGGCTGGTCGTATTTTGACTCGGCGCGCCTGCCGCGCACCGTCCAGCCGTATCTGCAGCAACTGAGCGCGACGCTGAACGAATCCGCGTACGTAAGCGTGCTCGACGAATGGGAACTGGTGTTCATTGCGCGCAACGGCGTGTCGCGCGTGATGACGACGGGCTTCGTGCTCGGCGCGCGCGTGCCGGCGCCGCTGACCTCGCCAGGCGTCGTACTGCTCGCGCACCAGCCTGACCGCGACGCAGTCCGCGTATGGCTCGACGGCGCGGAACTGCCGCCGTTCACCCCGCATACGATCACCAACAAGGCCCGCCTGCTCGAACAGATCGACCGGGCCCGCGACGACGGGTTCGCGGCGATCGAGCAGCAATTGCAGGTCGGCGTGCGCGGGATCGCAGTGCCGCTGAAGAACCGCCACGGCGAAGTCGTCGCTGCGCTGAGCACCAACATGCCGATCGGCACCGAAACGACCGAGGCCGCCGTGCGGCGTGTGCTGCCGCATCTGCAGGAAACGGCGCTCGCGATGCTGAACGTACTCTGAACGCTGCGCGCGGGGTCCTGCGTCGCCGGCCCGCTCATCGCATTCAGCCGATCCGCCACCAGCGCGGTAGCAGCGCACGCACTTCGCGGCGACGATAGCGGTCGTCGATCAGGTGCACGACGCCCTCGTCTGCCTCGGTGCGAATCACGCGCCCTGCCGCCTGCACGACCTTCTGCAATCCCGGATACAGGTAGATGTAGTCGTAGCCGTTGCCGAAGCGCGCGTCCATCGCACGCCGCATCTGCTCGTTCACGTCGTTCACCTGCGGCAGCCCGAGCGTCGCGATGAACGCGCCGATCAGCCGCTCGCCGGCCAGGTCGACCCCTTCCGAAAACGCACCGCCGAGCACCGCAAAGCCGACGCCGCGCCCGCCCGCATCGAAACGCGCGAGGAACGCGTCGCGCTCGGCCTCGGCCATGCCGGGCGCCTGCGCCCATACGGGCACGTCCGGGTGACGCGCGTGCATCAGTGCGACGACGCGCTGCAGGTAATCGAAGCTGCTCAGGAAGCTCAGGTAATTGCCGGGCCGCTCCGCGTACTGCGCAGCGATCAGGTCGGCGATCGGCTCGAGCGACCGGTCGCGGTCCCGCCAGCGCGTCGATACGTGGGCCGCGACCCGCACGCTGAGCTGCTCCGCGCGGAACGGCCCGTCGACGTCGAGCCAGCCCGTGTCTTCGGGCAGTCCGAGCGTGTCGCGATAGAAAGGGAACGGACTCAGCGTCCCCGAAAACAGCACGGTCGCGCGCGCGGCCGCATAGCGCGGCGCGAGGAACCCGGCCGGGATCACGTTGCGCACGCAGAGCGTCGATTGCGCACGGCGCCGGCGGCCGGCCGGCGCGACACCGTCGAGCGCCGGCTGCCGTGGCAGCGGCTCGCCGTGCAGCGTCACGTCGAAGATCGACGCGTCGTCGAACGCATCCGCGAGCGCGCCGAACTGGATCGCGTCGAAATGAAATCGCAGCAGCGCGTCGCCGTTCGCGCGCGGCGCATCGGCCAGATGCTCGCCGATCGCGGATACGAGGTTCTGCACGGCCGACACGACCGAACCGGGAATATCCGGATACGCGGCATAGCGCGTCTCCTGCGCGCGGCTCAACGCGCCCCACGCGCGGCCGAGCCGCTCGAACGCCTTGCGCAGCACCGCCGGCGCCGCGTCGCGCGCGGCCGCGAAATCGAACGGGTCGAGCGCCGCGCTGTACATCTTGCGCGCCCGGTCGAGCAGGTTGTGCGCCTCGTCGACGAGCACGCCGACCCGCCACTGGTTCTGCTGCGCGAGCGCATGCAGCAGCGCGCTGCCGTCGTAATAGTAGTTGTAGTCGCCGATCACCATGTCGGACCAGCGCGCGAGTTCCTGCGCGAGGTAGTACGGACAGATGTCGTGCGCGAGCGCCGCCGCGCGCACCGTGTCGCGGTCGAGCCGCCCTTTGTCGATCGCCGCGTCGCGCGCTGCCGGGAGCCGGTCGTAGAAGCCGCGCGCGAGCGGGCAGGATTCGCCGTGACACGCGTTGTCCGGGTGCTCGCACGCCTTGTCGCGCGCGACGAGTTCGAGCACGCGCAGCGGCAGCGCCGGCGTGCCCGCGCCGAGCGTCGTCGCCGCGTCGATCGCGAGCGCCCGGCCGGGGGTCTTTGCGGTCAGGAAAAAGATGCGGTCGAGCTCGCCTTCGCCGCAGGCCTTCAGCAGAGGGAACACGGTGCCGAGCGTCTTGCCGATGCCGGTCGGCGCCTGGGCGAGCAGGCAGCGTTCGTCGCGCGCGGCCCGATACACGGCAACCGCCAGTTCGCGCTGGCCGCTGCGGAACTGCCCGTGCGGAAACTGCAGCGCGCGCAGCGCCGCGTCGCGCGCGTCGCGATGCGCGGTTTCGCGTTCGGCCCAGCCGACGAAGCACGCGCACTGCTCGGCGAAGAAAGCCGCGAGCGCGCTCGCCGGCAGCGTTTCCTCGAGCACGGTCTCGCGTTCGGACACGATCTCGAAGTACACGAGCGCAACGGTGATCTCCGCGAGCCCGCGCGTCTCGCACAGCAGATGCGCGTACACCTTTGCCTGCGCCCAATGCAGCGCGCGGTGGTTCGCGGGCATCGCGTCGAGGTCGCCCCGGTAGGTCTTGATTTCCTCGAGCCGGTTCGACACGGGATCGTAGCCGTCCGCGCGGCCGCGCACCGTGAGCATGCCCCACGTGCCCGCCAGCGCAATCTCGGTTTCATAGCGCGCGCCGCGACGCGACGTCACCGTGCCGTGCCCGGCGATCCCCTCGAGCGCGGTCGGCGCGGGCGTGAAGCGCAGGTCGAGATCGCCGCGCCGCGCGGTGAATTCGCACATCGCCCGCACCGCGACGACATAGCTCATGCAGGTAGCCCCGCCGCGTCGGCGTGCGCGACGGTTTCGCCCGCCCATTCGACGTCGACGACCCGCACGGGCATCCCGTGCGCGATGCAGTAGCCGAGCCAGCGGGTCTGGTTGTCCTGCAGCCGGTCGCCGGGCCCTTTCACCTCGATCAGTTCGTAGCGCCGTTCGCCGGGCCAGAACCGGACGAGATCGGGGAGCCCCGAGCGATTGCTGCGAATGTCCGCGACGAGGCGCGCGAACCAGAGACGCAAATGCTCGGGCGGCAGGCAGGCGAGCGCCTCTTCGAGCAATTCCGGGCTGAGCACGCCCCAGAACACGAACGGCGATTGCACGCCCGCCTTCGTCGCGTAATGGTGCCGGATCGTGTCGCGATACGCGCCCGAATCGAGATGCGCGAAACACGCGTCGAACGCGTCCGCGCGGCGCGCGGCGAAATCGGGCGCATGCAGGTCGGCCGGCCCGCGCTGGAACGGATGGAAGAACGCGCCCGGCACGGCCGCGAACACGGGTTCCCAGCACAGCAGGCCGAACAGCGAGTTGATCAGCGTGTTCTCGACATAATGGACCGGCGCGCCGGGTTGCGCGAGATGATCGCGCACCGCGAATTCGACGCTTTCGAACGCGTCGGGCCGCACGAGCACGAGCGTTTCGCGCGGCACGTCCGGCGCGGCGGCAGCCCGCTCGACCGCGCGGCCGAGGCGGCGCTGCAAGCGCGGCAGCATCCGTTCGACGCGCTGCCGCTCCTCGTCGCTTTCGAATGCGTCGCGCGCATCGAGCGCCAGCGCGAGCGCATCGTCGTCACGACCGCAGCGCTCGAGCACGCGGATCCGCCGGTGACGGCTGCCGGGCCACGCGCTGCGCGCATACGCATCGAGCGCGAGCGGCCATGCTTGACGACGCTCACACGCCTGGCCGAGCGTGAACAGCAGCTTCGCGCGGCGCGTCGCGAGCCACGGCTGCACGCATTCGACCGTATCGATCAGGTCGAGGAGCGGGTCGAACGGCGCGTCGTCGGGCCACGCATCGAGCGCGGCGCGGCACGCATGCAGCGCGAGATACGTATCGACGTCGGCGCGCTGCTGGAACGCACGCGACGACGGCGCGAATGGCACGCTTTCGTACTGGAACACGCCGAGATCGGCGAGCACGAATTCGCTCCAGTCCTGGTAGAGGTTGCCGAAGAACATCAGCCGTAACCGGTCGCACAGCGCGCCGACCGTCACGCGCAGCACGTGGTCCCCGGTTGACGGATGGCCGGCCCCGGAATGGTCGCTCGGCGGATCGCCGCCCCCCAGCAACCACCGATCGAACGGCTGCGCGGCATCGTGCGCGGGCCGCAGCAGGTCGAGCCATTCGGTCTTCCGCGCGCCCGCATGCGCGCCGAGCACCGGGAACATTTGCAGCAATTCGGCCTTGGTGGACAGCGAGAACACTTCGTCGAGCGTCAGCGGCGGCGCCGGATCGACCCAGCCGAGCGCGACGAGCGGCGCGGCCGCGTCGACCGCGCAGCCGATCTCGTCGTACCGGAGCTTGCTCGCGCGAAAATCCGGCCCGTTGCGCATCAGCATCCGCACGAGCAGCGCGCGCGACGCCTGCGGCAGCGACGCAAAGGCCTGCAGAAACGCCCGCTCGCTATCGTCGAGCACGTCGTCGTAGCGCTCGTCGAGCCAGGCAAGCGCCCGCTCGAAATTGGTCAGGTAGTAGAACGCCGGAGGTGGCGGCGAAGCGGGTGTCACGGAGCTTGGTCACTGTACGTTTGTACAGGTGCGAATCATAACAAATGTCACGCCGGGAACGGTGACCGACAGGCGTCGGGCTGCGCGTCCCTGCGTGCGCGATGTATGAACCGCGCGCCGCCCGCATTGCCATGCCTCACTCAGGGCCGTCGCAGTTCGGCCGGAGGAATCTCCATCGCCTGCCGTTACCTCGTCAGAACTGGTAATTGACCGACAGGTCGAGCACGCCGTTCGTCGTCTGCTGCGTGACCGGGCTGCTCGACGCGCGCCCGACGAGCTGCTCGATTGCACCGTCCGCCGTCAGGAACCAGTGCTTGTTCAGGAACCAGACCATCGTCACGCCCGCGCCGACCGACTTGATCCCTGCCCCCGACGAATAGCGCGGCAGCCCCGAGCGCGCAGCCGCGGCGTCGCTGACGCCGAACCAGCTGTTCATGTAGCGCGCGTCGGCGAACGACACGGTCGGCCCCGCGAACCAGAAGAAGTTCTCATTGCTGCCCGGCATCGGCATGTATGCGGACAGGTCGCCGGTCCAGCCGTTCGACCCGCCGACGCTGCGCCGCACGTCCGCGCGCAGCACGAGCGGGAATTCCTTCGAGATCACGTAATCGGCCGACAGCTTGAGGACGGGGGCCGCATTGATGTTGTCGAGGCCGTTCAGGTGGCCGAGATCGTCCGCCGAGCGACGCCCGAGGTCGTAGCCGACGGACAGGCTGACGCGCCAGTTCGGCCCGCGCAGCACGTTCGCGCCGACGCCCTCGCCGGTCGAGATGAAGAACAGGTCGCGATAGCGAACGTCGAGGTTCGGCCCGCCCATCACGCGGTAGCGGTCGGAGCCCGCGTAGCGTGGCTGCAGCGTCATCCCCGCGCCGACGGCGACCTGCCAGGTCGGCAGGTTCGGGTCGAACATTTTTTCGAGGGGCACGCCGGCCGAGTACTGCCACTCGCCGAGCGGCGACGGCGTTTGGGCCGACGCGTGCTGAACACCACCAGCCGCGAGCGCCGCGGCCGTCGACAGACCCGATACGAGCCGGCGTGAGCCGGCGGACTGCGACAGGCGAGCGAAAACCATAGGCAGCATCCGTCGATTGCGTGATGACAGAGGGATTGCGTCGCGCATTGCCTGCCGCACGAGCGGGTGGCGGGCGCTACGAACGCAGCATACGCTGAATAAGTGAACATCCTACGCGACGCGCGCGCGGTGCGCAAAGCGCCCGCTGCACGTGGGCACTTGGCTGGCGATCACGCAGGCCGGCGGTCTGCCGGCGCCGGATCCGCGCGGCGCGCGGGATCAGGGGGATCAGGGGGATCAGCGGGCTTCGACGGGGTCAGAAGCGGTCGACGTGATAGTCGCCAGCAAGCGCTGCCGGGCTGCGCTTCGCCATCATTCGCGCGAAGCCGTCCGCGAGCCGCCCGAGCGCGAACTGTTTCTGGCTCGCGTCCCAGTGCGTGTACGCGTCGTACGCGGCATCGTCGAACGACACGGTCACCGCGACCGGCCGGCCGCTTGCACGAAAACCGATATGCAGCACGCCGCCCTGCAGTTCCTCGATGTGATATCGCAGCGAGCGCGATTCGAAATAGCGGCCCAGCACCTGCGCGATCGCGCGCTTGTCTGGCGATTGCACATGAATGTCCATGGCAGTCCTCCTTTCAGGTTTCGCACGGTGGTCGGAAGCGGCATACCTGCGCTGCGCCCATGCGCACGATGGCCGCGAAGCGCTCGCGCCTGTGTTCGAAATCACCCCCGCAGACGTTCGCGTCGTAACGTAGACTTTCTCTGGGTGTCTTCATCACGCTTGCCTCTCTCCGTTGCCGGCGGCGCACGCTTACCGCGCCGCCGGCCGTTCCCGACGGCGCGCAACCGCAGTACCCGCGACAGCCAACGGATACGCCGCTTGCGCACCGCCATTCACCGATCAAGGAGGTTCGATCATGACCGTTCACGCTACCGGCAGCCGCGCGCACGATTCGGTGGCCACGGGCTCGTTTTCGCTGTCCGCGTCGCAGCGCAAACCGTCTGACGACAAGACGGAGGAGCGCATCGACGAAGGGCTCGAAGAGACGTTCCCGGCCAGCGACCCGCCCGCGATCGGCGGCGGCACCCGTATCGAGCCGTCGAAGCCGTCAGACGAGCGCGCGCCGCGCGCGCCCGACGCCCCGTCCACACCCCGCAAGCAGCACTGACGCGGTGGCGGCCGGCCCCGTGCGGCACGCGCCGCCGGAGCCGGCTAAACCAGGCATCAGTACGAAAGCATCTTTGCTCCATTCCACAGGCCGCGTTGCCGCCGCAAATTAATTCGCACTGCGATGCAATGACGTACATCGAGCGCGGCACCGATCACGTGCAGGCCGGTTTCCCTGAAGCAGATCGCGATCATGAGCCGTTTCGCGAATCCACAGTAATGGAATCGCACGCGCATTGAAAGGTGTGATGGAATATTTCTTCCGGTCGCACGCAGCGTATTGGAATTTTCTATATCTGCGCGCTGCCCGACCGGATCGGGAAACTGGCGCCGCCCCGCGCCAGCGTGCCGATCGCCGGCGAAAGCGGGGTCGGCAAGGATATCGTCGCGCGGCGGCTGCACGATCTCCGTGCACGCCGCGCTTCATGCGATTTCGTTAGGCGACCGTGAACTGACCGACCGTCGACGCGAGCGCGTGCGCCTGCGTCTGCAGCGCGGTCGCAGCGGCAGCCGACTGTTCGACGAGTGCCGCGTTCTGCTGCACCATCTCGTCGAGCTGCGTGACCGCGCGATTGACTTCCTGGATGCCGCGGGTCTGCTCGTTCGCCGCGTGCGTGATCTCGGAGATGATCGTCGTCACGTTCGCGACGTTCGTGACGATCTCGCGCATCGTCTCGCCCGCCTGACGCACCTGCCCCGATCCGGCCTCGACGCTCGCGACCGTCGATTCGACGAGCGCCTTCACTTCGCGCGCGGCCTGTGCGCTGCGTTGCGCGAGGCTGCGCACTTCCTGCGCGACGACCGCGAAACCGCGGCCCTGCTCGCCCGCGCGCGCCGCTTCGACGGCCGCGTTCAGCGCGAGGATGTTGGTCTGGAATGCGATGCCGTCGATCACGCCGATGATGTCGCCGATCCGGCCCGACGCCTCCTCGATGCGCGCCATCGTCGCGACCACGTCCGACACGACCGCGCCGCCGTGCGACGCGATCTTCGACGCGGCCGCCGCGCGCTCGTCGGCCTGGCCAGCGGCAGCGGCCGACTGCCCGACCGTCGCGGTGATCTCTTCCATCGATGCGGCGGTTTCCTCGAGGCTCGCCGCCGCCGACTCGGTGCGCGACGACAGGTCCTGGTTGCCGGCCGCGATCTCGTTGGCGGCCGTGCGCACCGATTCGCTCGCGTCGCGGATCTGGCGCATCACGTCATGCAGCTTGTCGACGAAACTGTTGAACGAGCGCGCGATATCCGCGACTTCGTCGCTGCCGTCGGCGGGCAGCCGCTGCGTCAGGTCGCCCGAGCCCGAACCGATCGCCGCCATCGCCTGACGGACCAGCGACAGGCGGCGGAACGCCGTTGCGGTGATTGCACCGATGATCAGCGACGCGATCCCGACGATCACGACGAGCGTCACGAGCGACGCGGTCAGCAGCGAGCGCATCCCCGCGGTCGCGTCGGTCTTGTCGAGCGCGACGAGTGCATACCAGTCGGTGCCCGGCACCGGCTGCGCGCGGACCAGCTTCGCATCGCCACCAACGCGCACCTCGACCGGCGCGCTCGCGCTTGCGATCGACGCGGGCGCGATGCCGGCGAGGTCCGGCGACACGTCCGCGACCGGCTTGAGCGTCAGTTTCGGATCCGGATGCGCAACGACGTGGCCGTTGCTGTCGATCAACATCCCGAAGCTGGCCGGCGTCGGGTGGATCGATTTCACGTTTGCGATCACGCTGTCCATCGCGACGTCCGCGGCGACGACGGCCTTGACCGCCCCGTCGCGCACGATCGGCACCGCGAACGTGACGACCAGGTTGCCGGTGCCCGCGTCCACGTACGGCGGCGTGACGACGGGCTTGCCGGCCTGGGCGGCCTGCCGGTACCACGGGCGGCCGGTCGGATCGTAGTCGGGCGGGATGCCGGTCGGGTCGGAGAAGTGGAACACCTTGTCCGCGTAGCCCGCGTACACGTTCGTGAAGCCGCCGGCCGCGGCCATCTGCTTGAACACCGGAACCGGATCGGGCGACAGCGCCGCGTCCTGCAGCGACGCGATCATCCGGCTTTTTGTCGCGACCCAGTCGCCGATGCCGACCACGTGGCCGCTCGCGACGGACGTGAGGTTCCGGTCGATCGCGTCGTTGTTGTACGACCGGGCGATGAAATAGTTGATCAATGTCGTGGCGACCAGCGCAAAGACGACGATGGCGACACACGCGGCAAGAATGCGAGCGCGAATGGACGAAAGCATGGCAACGACTCTGTTAGGGAGCGCGAACGCCCGGTGGACGGATTCACCGGGTAAACGGCGGGTTCGGCGTTTACTTGAGGGTTGTTGCACTAAAACGGTGAATATCGGCCGGTCGTCCGGCCGACGGGTGGTCGCGAACGCAGCGCGAAGGCCGTATGGCGGGAGGTTGGGAGCCTGGGTGGCCGCGCCCGTGGATGTTGCGACCGGTGCGACCGCGCACGGGGATGTTGGAGACCGGCGCAGCCGCGCCCGTCAAGGCATCGTCAGCACCGCCGCGCCCGACAGGCGCCCCGCCCGCAGGTCGTCGAGCGCCCGGTTCGCGTCGGCGAGCGGATAACAGGTCGCTTCGATGTCGATCGGCACCTGCGCGGCCAGCGCCATGAACGCTTCGCCGTCGGCGCGCGTCAGGTTCGCGACCGACAGAAGCCGGCGCTCTTCCCACAGCAACGCATACGGGAACGACGGGATATCCGACATGTGGATGCCGCCGCAGACGACGCAGCCGCCCTTCGCGACTGCGGCGAGCGCGGCGGGCACGAGCGCGCCGACCGGCGCAAAGATCAGCGCCGCATCGAGCGGCTCGGGCGCGCGGGTATCGCTGCCGCCCGCCCAGCATGCGCCGAGCCGCAGCGCGAGCTGCTGCGCGACAGTATCGCCCGGCCGGGTGAACGCGTACACGCGGCGCCCCTGATGCCGCGCGACCTGCGCGACGATGTGCGCGGCCGCGCCGAAGCCGTACAGGCCGATGCGCTGCGCGTCGCCAGCGAGCACGAGCGTGCGATGACCGATCAGCCCCGCGCACAGCAGCGGTGCCGCATGCACGTCGTCATAGCCGGCCGGCAGCCGCAGGCAATAGCGCGCGTCGGCGACCGTGCGCTCCGCATAGCCGCCGTCGATCGTATAGCCGGTAAAGCCGGGCGTATCGCACAGGTTCTCGCGGCCGGCCATGCAGTAAGCGCAATGGCCACACGTATGGCCGAGCCACGGCACGCCGACGCGTTCGCCGACCGTGAAGCCGGTCACGCCCTGCCCGAGCGACGCGACCGTGCCGACGATCTCGTGCCCGGGAATCACCGGGCGCTTCGGCGCCTTCAGGTCGCCGTCGGCGACGTGCAGATCCGTGCGACAGACGCCGCACGCATGGACATCGATCAGGATCTGCCCCGTGCCGGGCGACGGGTCGGGCAGTTCGCGCAGCGTCAGATGCGGCGAACGGCCGTCATAAACGATGGCGCGCATGGACGACGGGGGTGTCGTCCGGGTGACCAGGCGTATCGCTGGCCGCCTCGTCGTCGAGATGGCGCATCCGTTCGCGAAGATGCCGGATCGCGAACACGTGGATGTAGTCGTGCACGCGCGCCTCCGACGACAGCGCGCGCACCTCGTCATCGATCATCTGGCGCAGCTGGTCTGCGCCGATCGAGCGCTGCGTGGCGATTTCCTTCAGCGACTCGAACAAATTGTCCTGAGACATCGACGGACTCCTTACTGTCGAAGCAAACTAAGGTGGGTGTATTCGTAGCGTAACGACTCGTGGACGAAGCGGCGTGCAATGCGCCGTTGCGCCCTTGCGCTGCATCAACAACCGCCCGCGGTGCAGGCGGCGCCCGACGAAAATCGGGCGTCGTGATCCGAACACGGATCGACAGCAATCTGAAGCATGCGGACTCGTGCCGCATGAGTTATTCGATGAAAGGACACGCTTCCCCTGAAGCGCGGCGCCGACGCGCATGCACGTGATGGACATGCGATTGCGGTCGGCGTAGAGCACAACTTAGACTGGACGAAACGCTCCGTCAAGGAACTTGCGCTGTGTATCGTTCGTTGATAAATGTCTGATGGTGATCGCCTGCTTTCGACAGCGGAAAGCACTGAACGGAACATTGCGGCGCATGCATCCAACGCGCTCAAACGACGCGTAACGCGGCCTCGCGCATCGACTCCAAAACCCCGATCGGGTAAACATCGATCGCGGCCACAACACGCCGCAAAACCCCGCTGCGCCTCGCTGCGGCGGCTTTCCGGCCGCGCGCGTGTCAGGAAATTCCTATGCGACGTCGGATTTCCTGACGCCGACTTCAGTGTGCGCTGATTGGAAGCGCGCATTCCCCACACGATACTGATCCCATGGACACACCGTTCATGCTTGGCATCGCCCAGCCGGCCACGGAGCCGGCACGCGGGTCGGGCGCAGGAGACCACTCATGTCATATGGCACCTTTCCGAACGACGACGGCAAACGCCGCACGTCCCGCCAGACGCACGCGGCAACCGAACCGGCGCATGCGGCCGACGCGGCGGCCCGCGACGACCTGGACGCGCTACTTGCACTCGCGCGCCAGGCCGGGCTGCTCGTCACGCTCGACGGGCAGATCGGCCGCGAGAAATATCAGAGCATTGCCGGATCCGTCGCCGCGCTGCACCGCTTCGCGGTGGCGTTGCGCCAGCAGATACTGTCCACCGCGCCCGCTCCCGCGGTGCCCCGCCGGGTGGCACGCGGCGGGCGCCCGCGCGTGAATCGCGGGCGGCGCTTTTCGCCATGCCGGAACTGTCCGCTCGAAACCGTTCGCCATCACATCCACGCGCGGCACGGCGTGCGCCAGCGCCGCCTTGCCCGCCCTGCGTGCGCAACCTGAACGCCGGCGGGATACGAGGAGTAGCAACAGCACGGGGCCAGGAAAGCGGGCGGGGTGCAACCACCCCGCCCGTCCTCCAAGGCAGCCTGACGACTGCCTACCCTCGTGCCAGAGAGTTCATGATGGTGGCCGGCTATTCGACCACCAGGTTGTCGACGACCATCCGCACGCCGGGCGCCGACCACGCTGCACCGCGCGCGACCTCGCGCTCCGCGTACGAGTCGACCTTGCCGTTCAGCGTCACCGTGCCGTCGCGCACGACGACTTCGATATGGCTCGCCTCGCGCTCCGCGTGGCGCTGCATCGCCTGGCGAATCTTCGTGCCGATGTCGTTGGCGGCGACGTCGCCCCCCACTTCGAGCTGATCCGACACGCCGGTGATCCCGCGCATCTGCGTCACCGCGCGCAGCGCCCGCTGCCGCTGGTAACCCCAGTCGACCTGGCCCGTCAGCGTGACCCAGCCCTTCTCGACCTGCACGTGGATCGTTTCGTCGCGCAGGCCGTCGGTCCAGTGCAGCACCACGCGCACGGCCTTCGCGACGTCCTCGTCGGTGTGGCGCTCATCGTGCGGCAGGTGCACGTCCAGGTCGACGACGACGGCCTTCACGCCCGACACGCGATGCGCGGCGTGCTCGGCCGCGACCTTCTCCGCAAAGCTCGACGGATGGCCGGACAGCGTCACGACCCGATCCTCGACCTCGACGCCGATCCGGGTCGCGTCGATCGCGGGATCCCATGCGAGTTCGTCTTCGACGTCCTGCTTCACCTGCCTGTCGGTTTTCATCGCCTGCTCCCGAACGACGGCGCACCACGGTAAGCGGACCGTCAGCTTCTCACGCCGCACGATGTGTGCTTTTTGACGCAGATCAAGCGCCGTTGCCGGCAGCGGCACGTAGACGGCCGGCCGCTCGCCGGCCGCGGAGGTCATTCCTCGCTGCGCACGAGCAGCACCGGCACCTCTGCGAGATGCGCGACCCGCCGCGCGACGCTGCCGATCAGCAGCGCCGCCAGACCGCGCCGGCCGTGCGTGCCGACGACCAGCAACTCCGCGCGCCAATGCACGGCCTCGCGCATCAGCGCATGCGCGACGTCGTCGCTCGTCGGATGGGTTTCGACGATGCCGCGCTTGGTCGGATTCGCACACCGGTGGAACAGCGCCGCAACCTTGGCGAGCGCCTCCTCGCCCTCCGCGCGGTATGCATCCTCGAGCGCGCGCACCGGGACGATGTCAGTGAGCCGGATCGCGCGGTCGACGACGTACGCGGCATACAGCAGCGTCGTCGGCGTCGCGAGTTCCATCCCGACCTGCACCGCGCGCAGCGACGGCTCGCTGCCGTCGACCGCGAACATCATCCGCTGGGGCGGCGCATGGTTGTCGCGCTGATAGCTCGCCGGCACGATCAGCAGCGCGCAGCGCGCGCGCCGCATCAGCTGGTCCGATACCGCACCCTCGACGAGCCGCAGCAGCCCGTGATGCCGGTTCGCGCCGACAACGAGCACGTCGGCCTGCCAGGCGGCCGTATCCCACGCCAGCGTATCGGCGACCGTGCCGCCCGCCACCGACGCATCGAGGATGCCCGCTTCGACCTGGGCGCCGGTGTCCGCGAACGACGGCACGATGCGGTCCAGCACGGCCTGGGCATCGCCCATCAGTTCGTCGCGCGCAGACGTGAGCAGCGCGTCGATTCTCGGGATATCGGGCAGCATCAGGCGCGGATTGTCGATCACGCTGACGATCCGCAACTGCATGTCGGGCCGCAGCAACGTGTGCACGTACTGGGCGGCGAGCAGCGATTCGGGTGTCGGATCGACGGCAAGCGCGATCCTGGAGATCGGCGGACTGGATTGGGCGGGCTGCATGGCGACGGCCTCCGTTCTGGCGCGCCGTCCCACCGGGACGACGCCGGGGCTTCGCACGGCAGCGGCGCGGCGGGTCATGCCGCCGCGCGCGGTCGCGGTCGCGGGCATCGGCAGCGGCCGCGCGAAGCGCGGACAAGCGATGCCGTCAGCATAGATCGTCCGGCCCGGACGTGCATGATCGAGATCAAGCGGCACGACCGCTTGACGGGTGCCGAACCGCATGCCGAGCCGTGTGTCGAGTCGGATGCCGAGCCGCATGCCGGCCGTGCGCGGCCACGAACGACGGCGCGCACGGCAACGGATGCTCAGGACTTCGTCGAGACCGACGCCACCGGGCGGTTCGCGTAGAACAGCAGGTACGCGAAGCCGAGCAGCACGATCCACACCGGCCCGATCACGAGCGCGACGCGCGTATCGGGCGTGAACGCCATCAGCACGACGACGAACGCGAGAAACGCGAGCGCGAAGTACGAGCCGAACGGATAGAACGGCACGCGGATCGGCAGGCGTGCGATCTGGTCGGCCGACAGCGTGCGGCGGAAGCGCTGCTGTGCGATCAGGATCACGCACCAGGTCCAGATCGCACCGAACGTCGACACCGACGTGAGCCACGTGAACACGCGCTGCGGTGCGAGATAGTTGAGCAGCACGCCGATCAGCAGCAGCGCGGCCGACACGAGCACGCCATATACGGGCACGCCGCTGCGGTTCACGCGGCCGAGCATGCGCGGCGCCTGGCCCTGCTGCGCGAGGTTGTAGAGCATCCGCGCGGTGCTGAACAGGCCGCTGTTGCACGACGACAGCGCGGCGGTCAACACGACGAAGTTGATGATGCCGGCGGCGGCCGGGATGCCGAGCCGCGAGAACGTCATTACGAACGGGCTGCCCTGCGTGCCGATCTGGTCCCACGGATACAGCGACATCACGACGAACAGCGCGCCGATGTAGAAGATCAGCACACGCCAGAACACCGAGTTCACGGCCTTCGTCAGCGATTTCTCGGGATTGCGCGCCTCGCCCGCCGTCAGGCCGAGCATCTCGACGCCGAGGTACGCGAACATCACGATCGGCAGCGCGCCGATCACGCCGGTAAAGCCGTTCGGCATGAAGCCACCGTGCGACCACAGGTTCGAGATGCCGGTCGCGACGCCGCCGTTGCCGAGGCCGAGCGTGATCATCAGGCCGCCGCCGACGATCATCAGCACGATCGTGACGATCTTGATCAGCGCGAACCAGAACTCGAACTCGCCGTACAGCTTGACCGCGATGAAGTTCACCGCGCCCATCGCGGTGAGTGCGGCCAGCGCCCAGATCCAGTTCGGCACGCCCGGGAACCACATGTGCATGTAGACGCCGACCGCGGTGATCTCCGCCATGCAGGTGACGATCCACACGAACCAGTAGGTCCAGCCGGTGAGGTAACCCGCGAGCGGGCCGAGGTAGTCGCGCGCATAGCGGCTGAACGCGCCCGCGACCGGGTTGGTGATCGCCATCTCGCCGAGCGCGCGCATGATCAGGAAAATCACGATGCCGCCCAGCAGATAGGTCAGCAGGATCGCGGGGCCGGCCGTGCGGATCGCGGTTGCCGAGCCGAGGAACAGGCCCACGCCGATTGTCGCGCCGAGCGCCATCAGGTTGATGTGTCGCTCTTCCAGCCCGCGGTGCAGCTGGTCTTCTTCTTTTTTCACATGCGTCTCCTGGCGGCCTGGAAGGCCGCCGTCATTGTGTCGATGTCAGCGCGCGGCTCGCCTGTGCCGATTTCGGCCGCCGAATCCGAAATAATCCCCGCCGCTCATTTCCGGATTGGAAATGAAACGGATTTTGTGTCAGTCCGATGGGAATCGCTGCGAATTATCCGGATTTTCCGGAACAATCCGGAAAACGGATCGGGCCTGCATGGAATATCCCCGCGCGGCAGGCGTGGCGCGGCTGTGCGCCCCGCTGCGTTCGACGGGAATTCAATCGATTTCGGCACGGCATGCCGCGCCACGTATGTGCGCGATCATGCGCACGCAATTTGCAGGCGCGATTATAAGAATGATTAGATGATTCGCGCCAGCCCGCTGTGGAAAAAAATCCGGAATGACCGGCGGCGTCGTGACGATGCGCTTCACGGTCGCTTCGTTCGGGCAAGAGCCTTGCGACGCTCCGCACATCTTGCCTTCGCTGCCACACTCCAAAGCAACACGAAGAGCGACGTAGCACCGTGCGCGGTGTACATGCGTTGAATCGAAGCCATTGACGTCATCCTGTAGAGGGTTCGCGCGACAACATTGCGCGAACACGCCGCCTTTCAAGACTATCTCATCGATTCAAGACTTTTCGCCCGAATTTCTCTCTCGATAATCGTCAACAGACAGGTACAAACCGATATATTCGAACTCCTTGTACTGAGGAAATTCGTCATCGATATCGCGGAACACCTCCTTGAACCCAAGGTGCTTGTAAAAATCAACGGCAGCAGCGTTGTTGGAATACGCCTCGAGATACACTTTCCCTTGCATTTCCAAAACGTGCTCAATCAGAGCCCGGCCGACGCCTTTGCCTTGCATGTCCGGATCGACAAATAGCGCACCGATCGAAGGCAGATCACCCATCAGGGTTTCGATCATGACCTGTATCGCAGCACCGAACTGGCTGTGGTCGTCATCATCCTCCTCCTCGGTGTCGCAATCACCGCCCTTCGTGTCCATGATGGCGAAGCCGACAGGCTGACCATCGATACACGCAACCCACGTGTCATCGTCACCAACCACGAGATATTCGGGCATTTTCTGACGCAATTCGCGCAAACGTTCTTTCTCAAGAAAATCGTGTGCGATACAGATAGAGCGATACCAGATTGAAACCAGCGCTTCAACATCGGCCTCTTCCAGCTTGCGGATAGCCGCATTGCAGACATTCATTTTTTTGATTCTCATATGCCGATGCTCACATCTTCAACAAATTTCCAGAAGTGGAGACCTTAGCACGAGCCGTCAATTGAAATTGTGTTGAATTGTAGAGGAATATTAATGTGCCTATGGCGCACAAAAATACCCTATCCACTTCCGCCGATAAGCAGCATGATGCTCAAGTCAAATGCTTGCGACAGAATCGCACCGAAGAAGATGGCTGATTTCAGATTACCCAAGGCAAGGGCCATTCCTGCAAGATAGCCTTTCGGTGTCATTCCGGGCATTTCGATCAGGCCGAACCTGATTCCGTCGTCACGAGGCGGCATCTCAGATGTCTTCCCGACGAAATTCCGATATTGATCGGCCGCGGTCATTGGCGGCACTACGTCCGCTTAGACTCGCTCGCAGCACCACTCCTGCGAGTCTCCTTTGAAAGCTTACGTTGTTGGTCTAATGTGCCGATCCGGCTTGGCGCATCACATGGCCGTTTTTTCATCATCGAAGGATACGACGCCTGATCGTGGCACGGACGCGCCTGCAGTCTCGATGCTTGAGAACGACAAGGCGACATTGCGCCATTTGGACACTTCCCGGTCAGCAACAGCCACCCTGCATCACTTCGACAGCGTCGCGCGCACCGTGTATTCGCCTTCCGCGGCGGCGTGCTCGGGCCGCACGAAATAGCGCGACGCGTCGAGATCGGCCGGAATCGGCTCGACCGGATAGCCGTGCTTCTCCCACGCGTCGAGGCCGCCCTTGAGCGCCTTGATGTTGTGGACCATCTTCTTGCGCTGCATCTTCGCGACGATGCGCTTCGCGGTCGCTTCGTTCGGGCACACGCAATAGACGACGATCGGCCGCTTCATCACTTCCGGATCGAGCAGGTCCGGCGAATCGAGATCGACCGGCACCGCGCCGGCGATCCGGTACGGCTCGCGCTCGCGTATTGCGCGCGGCCGTGCGTCGAAGATCAGCGGCGGCTCGTCGGACGTCATCATCTCGACGAGCTGCGGCGGCGAGATGCGCACTTGCGCGAGCCAGCGGCGGAACTGGATGCGGCGCACCCAGCGATACAGCAGGAACGTGATGAAGATCGCGAGGAACGCGTCGAGAATCGTGCCGCCGCTCGCGCGCACCCACAGCACGAGCTGGACGATCTGATCGTGAATCGCCGCGCCGCCGACGAGCCAGAACGCGGCCCACAGCGACGCGCCGGCCAGGTCCCACAGCAGGAACACGCCGACTCCGATCGCGGTCGTGCCGAGCAGCGGCGCCGACACGAGGCCGAGCCCCGGCAGGAATTTCGCGAGCACGAGGAGCGGCGCACCGTGTCTTTCGAACACATTACGCGCGAAGCGCAGCGTCGTATCGAGCGACAGAGAGAAGCGCACGAGCGCATTGATCAGCCGGCGGCCGCGCGTGCGGCCCATGAAGAACCACAGCGAATCGGCGATCATCGTCGCGCCGACGGCCGCCGCGAACATGCTCGCATAGGACGCCTGCCCCATCGCCGCCATCGTGCCGCCGAGAATCAGCATCGGCACGGCCGGCACGGGCACGCCGAGCTGCGTGATCAGCACGCTCGCAAACACGGCCCACGGGCCGAGCGACGAGGGAATCGCGACGGGAAAATGCCACACGGCGGCGCTCCTGGAGGACAGGCAGACCATGCCGGCGGGGCCACCGTCGACCGGCGCTGCAACGTTTGCCGCGACACTGGCGCAGCGGGACAGCATGTCCGGCATTCTAAACGGGTTTGATGAATGCCGCGCGGCACGGCATGTGCTCTGCGCGCCGTGCGGCGGCACGCAGCCCTGTTTTCCCGCGGGCTCGCGGGCTGCGCGAGTGGCGCCGCCCCCCTTCGCCCCCGTTCGCCCGCATCAAGCGGCCGGCGTCGGCGGCACCGCCGTGTCGGCAGACGTGCCGCACGCCGGACAGAACCGGCTGAACGCATTCTTGCGCGTGTCGCATCGTGCGCACGCGTTGAACGCGCAGATCCCGCAGTGCGGGCAGAAATTCGCGTTCGGGTCGGTGGTATCGAGCGGCCGTTCGCAGCCGGGGCACACCTTCTTTGCGATGCGCGCATACGCGGTCACGAAGTCGAGCGCCTCGCGCCGCGACAGGTCCGGCTGCTGTTCCTCGCGACGCTTCTGCTCGAGATAGCGCGACAGCGCGCGAATCGCGTATTGCCCGACCGCGACCGTCAGCACGATGCCGACAATGTAGCGCACGTATCCGCCGTAGCTCGGCAGATACGGCACAAGCTCGACGAAGAACGCGAACAGCGCGAAGAAGATGAAGCCCCACACGAATGGCCAGTAGCGGCCGCCGCGCTTCTTCGCGAACAGCCAGCCGGCGATCAGCAGCAGCGGCACCGTGAACAGCAGCCGGATGCCGAACACGCGCAGTTCCTGCTGGCGCTGCGCCGCTTCGAGCCGGCTGTCCGCCTGCGCTTCGAGTTCGCCAAGCGCCTGCCGCGTCGCCCCCTCCTGACGGTCGAGCGCCTGCGCGGCCTGCTTCAGCGTGCCGATGCGCGCCTGTGCGTCGCGCTCGCGCTGCGTCGCCGCCTCGAGTGCATGAGCGTGCGCGATCACGGCCGGATCCTGTTCGGCGCGCTCGGTCGCGTGGCGGCTCGCGATCACCGCGCGAAAGGCTTCGCGCGCCTGCTGCGTGTCCTGCTCTGCGGCCGTCAGCAACAGCGTCGCCTGCTCGGTGGCATCGCGGTTCGCGGTCTGCCCGGCCGCCAGCTTCGCGAGGGTTGCGCGCAACGGCGCGGCCGCCTGCTGGTCGATGAACGTGTCGCGGTCCGGCGTCTGCTCGACGCGCGGCAAGTCGCCGACGATCAGCCCGCCGAGCCCGATCAGGAAACCGGCGAACACCATCGCGATGATCCACAGCGCGCGCTGAAACCAGACCTCGGCCAGTCGCAGTCCTTTTGTCGATATTGTCATCTGCTGCGCTCCATGCACGCCGGCCCCGGCGCGCGTCGATCCGTTGCGCGCCCGGCGATGAGGTAAACGGGGCTATCCGGCGGATGCTGCCAGAAGTGCGCGGCGCAATGCAAGCTTCGTGCAAGGCATCGTGTGGCGTCGCGCGCGCGTGCGTCAGGCACGCGGTACGGGTCGAAGAGAGTCGGACTGGATTCGGACTGGCGCGCAACGCACGCGCCGACGGCCGCGCGTGCCGCAATACCGGCAGGCGCACCGCAACCGGATGCGACGAGCGCAACCCGCACCGGCCCGCCGGCAAATAACCGGCGAACTCGATCAGCGCGCCCGGTGCGCCGAACCCGGCGCGGCGCCCCCGATGCACCGAACCTGGCGGCGCCCCCGATGCGCGGCGCTTGTACTGCTGCCGGCGCTACGCGCCCGGCGCGGCAGCGGCCGGCGTCACGGTTTTTTCGCTGTGCCGTACCATCAGCACCGGACGGTCGGCCGCGCGCAGCAGCGATTCCGCGACGCTGCCGACCAGCAGCCGCCGCAAGCCGTGCCGCCCGCTCGTCCCCATCACGATCAGGTCCGCGCCGGCCTCGGCCGCGGTGCGCATCAGCACCGCCGCGATGTCCTCGCCATACGCGTCGAGCGCACGCACCGTCCCTTCGATGCGATGTGCGGCGAGCGCCGCCTTTGCGTCGTCGAGCGCGTGCGTGACCGCATCCGCCGACGACGGTTCGATATCCCGCGTATCCGCGAAGCCTGCATCGACATCGACGAGCTGCTGCTTGTGCTCGACGACATGCGCACACGTGATCGTGCCGCCTGAGGCCGCCGCGATCCGGATCGCTTCATCCAGCGCCAGACGCGCACTGGAGCTGTCGTCGAGCGCAACGAAAATCCGCTTGTACATGGTCCGCACCTCCCATCGAACATCCTGTCCTTATCCGCCAGCCGGCCCGTCGCCCGTGCGTGCCCGTCACGGACTCACGCATGTACCCTGCCGGCCTCCCGATCAGTCTGGCCCCACACGCCCGCGCTGCGGTTGACGCGAATCAAGCACGGCCAACGCCGCTGCTCCTTACCGTCATTCGCTGCATTTTCAGCCGACCCCATTTACATTAAAGGTGCAACACGCGCACAATTTCGACTTGTAAACCACACCACCACGCGTCGGGCGCGAGCCGCGCCCGATATTCCTGAGCCGCCCGCGTGCCAACGGCGACCTCGAGAAGACAGAGTGGCCTGCAAATGACCGCCAGCGGAACCCCAACGCGTGACGCCTTCGTGCCGTCGCGCTTTCAGACCATGTTACGCCAGCCGCTCGCGGCCGGCGTCGTTGCGCTTGCTGCCGGCGCCGCGCTGTCGCTCGGCGTCGCGCTGCTCGTGCGCGAGCAATGGCAGAACGCCGTCCAGACACGCTTCGAACGCCGTACCGCGCACGTGACGGCGATGCTGCGCCACGAGCTGCAGGCCGGCGTCGTCGTGCTCGAAGGCGCGCGCGGCGCGCTCAGCCTCGCGCCGCAGATGACGTCCGAGCAATGGCGGCAGTACGTCGACACGCTCGACCTCGACAGCGGCCATTCGCCGGTCCGCCAGCTCGGCTATGCATCGCTGTCGCCCGCCGTGCGCACGGCGCTCGTGGGCTCGGCCGCGACGCCGGACGGGCCGCTCGCCGTCGCCGCG
>NZ_JAAGPL010000106.1:0-29472 GCF_017104785.1 Burkholderia sp. Ac-20353
GCCGCGCCCGCGCGTGCGCCGCTCTATGCATGGGCGGAAACGCCTGCCGCCCCGATCACGCCGGCGCCGAGCGTTCACGATACGTTGCGCTCGATCGAGGCCAGCACCGCGCAATGGACGGCGCTTGGCGGCGCGACGGCCGCCGAAGCCGCGCGCGCGGTGGCGCCGCACGTTGGTGCGGCCGCCGTTGTGGCTGGTTCGGCTGGTTCGGCTGGTTCGGCTGGTTCGGCTGGTTCGGCTGGTTCGGCTGGTTCGGCTGGTTCGGCTGGTTCGGCTGGTTCGGCTGGTTCGGCTGGTTCGGCTGGTTCGGCTGGTGTGGCTGGTCTGCCAGACGCCGCCGGTGCGGCAGATTTGATGTGGCCAGCGGCACCGGCCGCGCCGGTTTCGGTTCCGCAACACGCGGATGTTCGTGACGCGGGCGTCGCTACCGACGACGACACGGCCGCCGAGCAAGACGACGCGCCGATCACATTGCCCGCGTTCGCGCCGGTCGATACAGGCTTGCTGCTTTCAGACGACTGGCTTGGCGCGCACGTTGCTGCGCCGACCGACGCAGCCGGGACCGACGCAGCGAGCCCGGCCGCGGCTTTCGAGGATACGCGCGTCGCCATTGCGCACGACGCTGGCGTGACGCCCCTGCCCGCCGTCGAACAAGGTCCGGATGTCGATGCGCATGCAGCGGGGGCAGCGCTCGACTCGCCGCTCGCGCCGCGCGTCGAACCACCGGTGGATCTCGCGCCTTGGGAAGACGTCGCGAGCATGACGACTGCCGCCATCGCTGCGACGGCCGCCAACATGGCGCCGAAAGTTCCGCATGCCGGAACTGCAGCGGTGCCAGCTACGGAAATCGATGCGTCGCCGTTTGACGCGGCACCGAGCGAGCCCGTCACGCCAACGGCGGACGATTTGGTCCAAGCCGATCGTGCGCCGACCGCTTCCGAAAGCACTTCTTCTGCGCATCACGCAGATGCGCTGCGGTTTGTGACCGCAGCCGATGCTGGCAATTCGGTATCGGCCGCCGCATCTGATGATCTGCGCGACGTCGCGTCGAATCCGGTCGAAACGCAGCCCGCTGCCCAAGTGGCGGCTAGCCGCATCCCGGAAAAGGCAGCGGTCGACACACCGTCGCTCGCAACCCCGAGCGTGGCTACGGCCGCGTCCGGTGCAACGCTTGCCGCTGCAAATGCGGCCGCCGCTGGCACCGACACGAACGCGAGCACACCTGCAATGGTCAACGCTGCGCCGGTGAATGCCGCCAGCGAAGCGCCGCTGCGCGTAACCGCCGTACCGATTTTGCCGACGCGAGGCGAGAACGTCGCGGCATCCGTCGTCAAACCGGCGCAGACGCCGGCACTCGGCGCAACGTCCTTGGGCACGGCCGCGGTTGCGCCAGCCGCCGTTGCCGCTTCGACGCCTTCGACTCCTGCCGCGTCGCAATCGGCGCCTGCAAGTGCGACCAATGCTGCGTCCACGGTGACGCCTGCGCCGCAGATCACGCATGCACCCGCGTCAGCATCGTCATCGACCGTCGCGCCGACGCCTGCCAAAGTCGCATCCGCAACCCCGGATACGGCCCCGTTTGCTCCAACCGCGGGCATGCCGGCGCAATCTCCCGGCACCATCGTAGCGAGCGCACCGACGCCCGCGCCGGCGCCTGCCGTGCCGTCGTCGAGCAATGGTCGCGCGCTGCCTGACGCGATGGGCGGCACGACTGACGGCGCAACTGCCGCCACGACGCCTGCTACAACCTTCGACGCGGCGAAACCTGCGACGCCGACTACGGCAACCACGACCACCGCTGCTCTGGCGAGCGCCGCAATGCCGACTGCAACCGTCGGTGGACCGGCGCTTGCCGCTTCGACCGTCGGCGCTACCGCACAGGCCGTTTCCGCAATGCCGGTCACCGCAACTCATGATGCAACGACGCGTGCCACGTTAAGCGCGGCAACCGTCGCGCCCACGGTTTCGGCGACACCCACTGCCGCAGCCCCCGTAGTGGCTACGCCCGCCGCGACGGCCGCCGCGACCGCCGCGCCCGTTGTACCCGCGACGCCAACTACCGCAGCTTCCTGGCCGACTACGTCTGCAGCGTTGACGGCAGCAACCGCCGCAAACGCAGTTCCGGCGACACTGGCTGCCAGCTCGACCGCGCTCGCCGCGCCGACCGCAGCAACCGCCGCCAACGCAGTTCCAGCGACACCGGTTGCCAGTTCGACCACGCTCGGCGCGACGACCGCGGCAACCGCCACACCCATCGTTTCCGCGACACCGACTACTGCAGTTCGTGACGCAGCGATACCTGTCTCGCCGATTGCCGCAACCGCGGCGGCTCCCGGCACGACACCCCCTGTCGCCCCGACTGCCGCCATCGCTGCTGCTGCAATTCCCGCAGCACCGGTTACCACGGCCCTCGGCGCAACGACACCCGCCGCGACCGTCATCCCCGACGCAACGGCACCGACCGCACCGACACCCGCGAACCCCGTTCCGGCAGTCCCCGCGGCATCGACCACCGCGCTGCCCGACGTCACCGCCCAGGCGACGCCCGCCCTGGCCACGCCCGCCGCAACCGACGCTTCACAGCGCCCGCCGCGGCCGAACGCGTTCGAGTTCCACGCGCCCGCGTCGTTCAGTATCGAGCTGCCGTCGATCGACCTGCTCGAACCGGCGTCCGACGACGTCGAGACGATCAGCGAAGAGCATCTCGCGCAGACCGGCCAGGTGATCGAGCAGCGCCTGCAGGAATTCAAGGTGCCGGTGACGGTCGTCGGCGCGTCCGCCGGCCCGGTGATCACGCGCTTCGAAATCGAGCCCGCACTCGGCGTGCGCGGCAGCCAGATCGTCGGCCTGATGAAGGACCTGTCGCGCGGGCTCGGCCTCACGTCGATCCGCGTCGTCGAGACGATCCCCGGCAAGACCTGCATGGGCCTCGAGCTGCCGAACGCGAAGCGCCAGATGATCCGGTTGTCCGAGATCTTCGCGTCGCGCCAGTACCAGCACTCGGCGTCGCAGCTGACGCTCGCGATGGGCAAGGACATCACGGGCAACCCGGTCGTCACCGATCTCGCGAAGGCGCCGCACATGCTCGTCGCCGGTACCACCGGCTCGGGCAAGTCGGTTGCGATCAACGCGATGATCCTGTCGCTGCTGTACAAGGCGGCGCCCGAGGACGTGCGCCTCATCATGATCGACCCGAAGATGCTCGAGCTGTCGGTCTACGAAGGGATCCCGCACCTGCTCGCGCCGGTCGTCACCGACATGAAGCTCGCCGCGAACGCACTCAACTGGTGCGTCGGCGAAATGGAAAAGCGCTACCGGCTGATGTCGGCCGTCGGCGTGCGCAACCTCGCGGGTTTCAACCAGAAGATCCGCGACGCCGAGGCGAAGGAAAAGAAGATCGGCAACCCGTTCTCGCTGACGCCCGAAGACCCCGAGCCGCTGTCGACGCTGCCGCTGATCGTCGTCGTGATCGACGAGCTCGCCGACCTGATGATGGTCGCCGGCAAGAAGATCGAGGAACTGATCGCCCGTCTCGCGCAGAAGGCGCGCGCGGCCGGCATCCACCTGATCCTCGCGACGCAGCGTCCGTCGGTCGACGTGATCACGGGCCTCATCAAGGCCAACATCCCGACGCGGGTCGCGTTCCAGGTGTCGTCGAAGATCGACTCGCGCACGATCCTCGACCAGATGGGCGCCGAGTCGCTGCTCGGCCAGGGCGACATGCTGTTCCTGCCGCCGGGCACCGGCTATCCACAGCGCGTGCATGGCGCGTTCGTCGCCGACGAGGAAGTGCACCGGATCGTCGAATATCTGAAGCAGTTCGGCGAGCCGCAGTACGAGGAAGGGATTCTCGACGGCCCGACATCGGAAGGCGCGGCGCAGGACCTGTTCGGCGACGCGCCGGACGCCGAGGCCGATCCGCTGTATGACGAAGCGGTCGCATTCGTCGTGCGCACGCGGCGCGCGTCGATCTCGTCGGTGCAGCGGCAGTTGCGTATCGGCTACAACCGCGCGGCCCGTCTCGTCGAGCAGATGGAAGCAGCCGGGCTCGTGTCGCCGATGGGCATCAATGGCAGCCGCGAGGTGCTGGTGCCGCCCGCCGCGGACTGACGGCGCGGCCGCCCGCTATCCCGCAAAAAGCACGAAGGGCGCTACAGATGCAGCGCCCTTCGCACATCGACGGCGGCAATCGGTTCTACAACAACCGCTTACAGCAGCCTCTTACAGCGCCGGAACCAGCTTGAAGTCGACCGGCCTGCCGACCGCGACCTTCTGCGGGTTCGCGTCGAGCTTGCCGGTCTCGACGTCGCGCCGGAACACGTAGAACGTATCGCTGTCCTGGTTGCCGACGATCAGCCACTTGCCGGTCGGATCGATCAGGAACTCGCGCGGCGTCTTGCCGAGGCTCGACTGCCGGCCGACGGTCTTAAGCCGCCCGTCTGCCTGGTTCACCGCGTAGATCACGATTTCGTTCGCGTCGCCGCGATTGCTCGCGTAGAGGAAGCGCCCGTCCGGCGACAGGTGGATCGCCGCGCCGCCGACCTTGCCCTTGAAGCCCGGCGCGGCCATCGGCACCGTCTCGACCGGCGTCAGCTTGCCGTCGTGATAGCCGAACACTTCGACCGACGCATTCAGCTCGCTCGTCACGTACGCATAGCGGCCGTTCGCGCTGAACACCATGTGACGCGGGCCCGAACCGGCCTTCACGGGCGTGTAGCGCGCGTCGGTCGGGCCGATCAGGCCGCGGCTGCCGTCGACCGTGTAGCGATAGCCGAAGATCTTGTCCGCGCCGAGATCCTGCACGAACAGGTAGCGGCCGTCCGGCGAGAACACCGTCGAATGCACGTGCGCGCCGTCCTGGCGCCCCTTCACGGGCCCCGTGCCTTCGTGGTGCACGCTCAGCACGGCCTTGCCGACTTCGCCGCTGTCGCTCAGCGGAAACACCGCGAAGCTGCCGCCCGGGTTCGACACGACCGAGTAGTTTGCGGTCACGAGGTACTTGCCGTCCGGCGACAGGCTCAGGTAGCACGGATCGTTCCCTTCGGACGACACGCGGTCGAGGAACGTCAGCGCCCCCGTCTTCGCGTCGAAGCGGAACGCGCTGATGCCGCCGCGCTGGTCGGCCGGACCGTTGTCGCCGGGCAACTCGTTGACCGCGTACACGGTGCGGCCGTCGCGGCTCGGCAACAGGTATGACGGATTGACGGTCTTCGCCGACGACAAGGGCGCGACGCTGCCCGTCTTCGAATCGAAGCGGTACACGTAGATTCCGTCGCTACCGCCGTCGGTATAGGTGCCGACGAGCAGGTTGTAGACGCCGTCGGCCGGGGCCTGCGCGGACTGTTGCGCAAATGCATGCGTCGCGGATAAGGAGAGCACGATCGCGAAACCTTTCATCCAGTGAGCGAGCTTAACCGGAAGACCAAGCGGAAACCTGCGCGGAAACCCTCGAGTCGAAGCGCGCGCGTCATGTACGCGTAAACGTTTGGGCATTGAATCCTCCTTGCATCGAGCCGCTTCAAGTGTTGAGATGTGGCGAAACGCCGGCCGTGAGCGTTGCGCCGCCCGGCCGAGTATACGGGCCACCGCGCCCGGGCGTGAAGCCCGCGGTGGCGCTGTCCGCCATGTGAACTCGCAACCAGGATTGCCGCCCATGCCCGCCCTGATCGAAGACTACGCCCTCGTCGGCGACGGCCATACGGCCGCGCTGATCGCAAAAGACGGCTCCGTCGACTGGCTGTGCTGGCCCCGCTTCGATTCGGGCGCCTGCTTCGCGGCGCTCGTCGGCACGCCCGAGCACGGCCGCTGGCTGCTCGCGCCGGCCGCCGACGCCGCGATCACGCACACGACGCGCCGCTATCGCGGCGACACGCTGATACTCGAGACCGATTACGAGAGCGCCGACGGCGCCGTCACCGTGGTCGACTTCATGCCGCCCGGCAACGGCTGGTCCGAACTCGTGCGGATCGTCGTCGGCCGGCACGGCACGATGAAGATGCGCATGGAGCTGGTGTTGCGCTTCGACTACGGTTTCTCGATTCCGTGGGTCACGCAGCTGTCGCGCGAGGACGGGATGAAGGCGATCGCGGGGCCCGACACCGTCGTGCTGCGCACGAGCGTGCCGCTCACCGGCAAGAACCTGCATACGCTCGCCGAATTCACGGTGAGCGCCGACGAACGCGTGCCGTTCTCGCTCGGCTACGCGCAGTCGCACCTGCGGCTGCCGCCCGCGCGCGACCCGCTGTCGATGCTTGCGCGCACCGAGAACTACTGGCTCGAATGGTCGGGGCGCTGCCAGGTGCAGGGCCGCTACGCGGCCGCGGTGCGCCGCTCGCTGATCACGCTGAAGGCACTCGCGTACGAGCCGACCGGCGGGATCGTCGCCGCGCCGACCACGTCGCTGCCCGAGAAGATCGGCGGCAACCGCAACTGGGACTACCGCTACTGCTGGCTGCGCGACGCGACGATCACGCTGCTCGCGCTGATGCGCGGCGGCTACTACGACGAGGCGCGCGCATGGCGCGCGTGGCTCGGCCGCGTGATGGCCGGCTCGCCCGAGCAGATCCAGATCATGTACGGCATCGCCGGCGAGCGCCGGCTGCCGGAAATGGAGCTCGACTGGCTGCCCGGATACCAGGATTCGAAACCCGTGCGGGTCGGCAACGGCGCCGCGAACCAGCTGCAGCTCGACGTGTTCGGCGAAGTGATGGCGGCACTGCATCTCGCGCGCGTGGGCGGCCTGCAGGCCGACGACACCGTGTGGTCGGTGCAGTGCACGCTGCTCGACCATCTCGAGAAGATCTGGCGGGAGCCCGACGAAGGGATCTGGGAAACGCGCGGCGGCCGTCGCCACTTCACGTTCTCGAAGGTGATGGCGTGGGTCGCGTTCGACCGCGCGATCAAGTCCGCGGAAATGTTCCGCCTGCCCGGCGCGCTCGACCGCTGGCGTGCGCTGCGCGACGAGATCCACGCGGACGTCTGCGCGAATGCCTGGCACGAAGGCAAGCAGGCGTTCACGCAGAGCTACGGCAGCGACGAACTCGACGCGAGCGTGCTGCTGCTGCCGCTACTCGGCTTCCTCCCGCCGGAAGACCCGCGCGTGGCCGGCACGGTCTCCGCGATCGAACGCGAATTGCTGCACGACGGCCTCGTGCTGCGCTACCGCACCAGCGAATACGACGACGGGCTGCCGCCCGGCGAAGGCACGTTTCTCGCTTGCAGCTTCTGGCTCGTCGACAGCTACGCGCTGCTCGGCCGGATCGACGAGGCGCACCGGCTGTTCTGCCGGCTGCTGTCGCTGTCGAACGATCTCGGGCTGCTCGCCGAGGAGTATGACCCGGTCGCGGGCCGCCTCGTCGGCAACTTCCCGCAGGCGTTCTCGCACGTCGCGCTCGTGCACACCGCGATGAACCTGATGCACCATGAGGAAGCGATGGCGCGCGCGGTCGGCCAGCCCGCGCCGGCCGTGGCCACCGGGCGATGAACCCGGGCGGTGGACGCTTCTTCAGAGAACGTCAAATCGTAAAAATTTCATGAAAATTCCGGGAAATGTTGCATTGCAACACGCATCGTTGTCCGATATGATCGACGCGATTGGCCGATCGCAATGCAACATGGCCGGTCGCTGACCCACACGGCACGCCGCGACGCCCCACGCCGCCCTCGCGCACCAACCCCAAGCGGGAGTAGTCTGCATGCTTTACCAACTGCACGAATTCCAGCGGGCAATGCTGAGCCCGCTCACGGCCTGGGCCCAGGCCGCGTCGAAGTCGTTCGCGAACCCGTCCAGCCCGTTCTCGCTGGTTCCCGGCGCGACCCGGATGGCCGCCGCGTACGAACTGATGTACCGGCTCGGCAAGGACTACGAGAAGCCCGAGTTCAACCTCCACCAGATCGTCAAGGACGGGCACAACATCCCGATCGTCGAGCAGACGATCGTCGAGAAGCCGTTCTGCCGGCTGCTGCGCTTCAAGCGCTACTCGGATGACGCCGATGCCGTCACCCAGCTGAAGGACGAGCCGGTCGTGCTCGTCTGCGCGCCGCTGTCGGGCCACCACTCGACGCTGTTGCGCGACACCGTGCGCACGCTGCTGCAGGATCACAAGGTCTACATCACCGACTGGATCGACGCACGGATGGTGCCGGTCGAGACCGGCCCGTTCCACCTGCACGACTACGTTGCATACATCCAGGAATTCATCCGTCACATCGGCGCGCGCAACCTGCACGTGATCTCGGTATGCCAGCCGACGGTGCCCGTGCTCGCGGCGATCTCGCTGATGGCGAGCCGCGGCGAGGACACGCCGCTCACGATGACGATGATGGGCGGCCCGATCGACGCGCGCCGCAGCCCGACGTCGGTGAACTCGCTCGCGACCCAGCATTCGATCTCGTGGTTCGAGAACAACGTGATCCACACGGTGCCCGCGAACTATCCGGGCGAAGGCCGTCACGTGTACCCCGGTTTCCTGCAGCATGCGGGCTTCGTCGCGATGAATCCGGAGCGCCACGCGCAATCGCATTGGGACTTCTACCAGAGCCTGCTGCGCGGCGACGAAGACGACGCGGAAGCGCATCGCAATTTCTACGACGAATACAACGCGGTGCTCGACATGGCCGCCGAGTATTACCTCGAGACGATCCGCATCGTGTTCCAGGAATTCCGGCTCGCCGAAGGCACGTGGGAGATCGGCGGCGAATTCGTGCGCCCGCAGGACATCAAGCACACCGCGCTGATGACGATCGAAGGCGAGCTCGACGACATTTCCGGCAGCGGCCAGACGCACGTCGCGCACGAGCTGTGCACGGGCATCCCGCAGGACCTGCGCCGCAACCTGACCGCCGAGAAGTGCGGCCACTACGGGATCTTCTCGGGCCGCCGCTGGCGCACGATCATCTACCCGCAGCTGCGCGACTTCATCCGCGAGAACGCGCCGGAACCGAAGCGCGGCGACGCGAAGGAGCACCCGGACGCCCCGGCCGCCGGCACGCTCACCGCCGTGCCTGCGCAGGAAAAACCGTCCGAGCCGGCCAGGACGTCGGCTGCGACGGCAGCGAAGCGCGTGCGCGCGAAAGCGTCCGATGCACCGGCCCCCGCGAAAGCCCCGGCTGCGAAAACCCCGGCCGCGAAGCGCGCCAGCACGCGCGCGAAGCCGGTCCGCACCCGCAAGGCCGCCTGACGCGCCCGCCGCCAAAGACCCAAAGCTGCAAAGACAAACGCCGCCGTGCGCAAGCCCGGCGGCGTTTCTTCATCCGGCGGCCGCCAACCCGCGTTCAGCGTCGCAGCAGGTAGGCGAGCAGCACCTCGGTGTTCATCCTGACCATCTCCGCGCGCTCCTCCGGCAGCGTGAAGTCGCGCCCGAGCGTCGCCGCGAGCGTGAAGCGGTTCGACACGATGTAATAGCCGAGCCCCGACAGCGTCACGTAGAAGCGCAGCGGATCGACGTCACTGCGGAACAGCCCGGCCTTCTGGCCGCGCGTGAGCACGTTCGCGAGCGTCGCGACGATCGGCGACATCATCTCGCGAATCCGCGTCGACTTGTGCAGGTAGCGCGCCTCGTGCAGGTTCTCGTTGTTGATGAGCCGCAGCAGCTCGGGATGGTCCCGGTAGTAGTCCCACACGAAATGCGCGAGCCGCGTGATGGCTTCGACGGGCGCGACACCGTCGAGGTCGAGCACCCGTTCCGCCTCGGTCAGCGCGGAAAACGCGTGTTCGAGCACGGCGGTGAACAGCTGCTCCTTGCTGCCGAAGTAGTAATAGAGCATGCGCTCATTGGTTTCCGCCCGTCGCGCAATCTGGTCGACGCGTGCGCCGAACAGGCCGCCACTCGCGAATTCTTCGGCCGCCGCCATCAGGATGCGGCGGCGGGTGCCTTCAGGATCTCTTTTGATTTTTGGCTGATTCATGGTGGCGTTTTGCTATGTGAGCCGCGTGATCCGGACCGGCCGCCCCACGTCGTCGGCGCCGGCGACCCTGGAACGGGCGCGCCGCGTGCGGCCGCCCTCCTGCTGCGCCCCTGCAAAAAAGCGCTTCGATTATGCGCATAGACGGCGACAAGCGCAATGCGGGAAATCGGCGATAATCCGGATTTGGCAAACCTTTCCGGCCGTGCCCCGCGCGCGGCTGCGAGACATTCGGCGCATAGGCGCCCGTTGTCACCGTGACCGACTCCAAGACTCTCGCAGATCGCATCGAAGATCTGCTTCCCCAGACGCAATGCACGAAGTGCGGCTATCAAGGCTGCCGCCCGTATGCCGAGGCGATCGCCGCCGGCGACGCGAACTATAACCAGTGTCCGCCGGGCGGCGCCGAAGGCGTCGCGCGCGTCGCACGGCTGCTCGGCAGGCCCGTGATCCCGCTGAACCCCGTCAACGGCGATGAGCGGCCGCGCCCCGTCGCAGTCATCGACGAGAGCCTGTGCATCGGCTGCACGCTGTGCATGCAGGCGTGCCCGGTCGACGCGATCGCCGGCGCACCCAAGCAGATGCACACGGTGATCGCGTCGCTCTGCACGGGCTGCGACCTGTGCGTGCCGCCGTGCCCGGTCGACTGCATCGCGATGGTGCCCGTGACCGGCGAGCACACCGGCTGGGACGCATGGACCCAGCAACAGGCCGACGCCGCGCGCGAACGCCACGACCGCCGGCTCGCGCGCGAGCGTCGCGAGCGCGAAGCGGCCGAAGCGCGCGCGGCCGCTCGGCGCTCGGCTGGCGCGGCCCAGCCGGCTGCCGCGCCAGCCGCTGCGCAGTCCGCCGAGCAGTCCGCCGAGCAGTCCGATTTGCAGTCCGATTTGCAGCCCGATTTGCAGTCCACTACGCAGCCCGCGGCCCCGACCGGCGCGGCCGCGGATGCCGACGCGAAGAAACGCGCGATCATCGCCGCTGCGCTCGAGCGCGCGCGCAAGAAGAAAGACGAGCTGGCAGCACAAGGCGACGCGCCGAAGAACACCGAACGCGTGAGCCCCGCCGTCCAGGCGCAGATCGATGCGGCCGAAGCGCGCCGCAAGCGGCTAGCCGAACAGCAGGCGCAGCAGGCCGGCGAATCCGGGCCCAAATCCGCGCCCGAATCCGCAGACGGCACGCCCACGCCGCCCGACAAGAAACCACAATGAACGCCAGCAAACGACGCGCGATCTTCGAAACGCTGCAGAGCCTCAATCCGAATCCGACCACCGAGCTCGAGTACTCGACACCGTTCGAACTGCTGATCGCGGTGCTGCTGTCCGCGCAGGCGACCGACGTGTCGGTCAACAAGGCGATGCGCAAGATGTTCCCGGTCGCGAACACGCCGCGGCAAATTGTCGCGCTTGGCGAGGAAGGCGTCGCCGAGTACATCAAGACGATCGGCCTGTACCGGACCAAGGCGAAGAACGTGGTCGCCACGAGCAAGATCCTGCTCGAGCACTACGACGGCGAAGTGCCGGCCGACCGCGAAGCGCTCGAGAGCTTGCCGGGCGTCGGCCGCAAGACCGCCAACGTCGTGCTCAACACCGCGTTCGGCCACCCGACGATCGCGGTCGACACGCACATCTTCCGCGTCGCGAACCGCACGGGCCTCGCGCCGGGCAAGGACGTGCTGGCGGTCGAGGCCGCGCTCGAGAAGTTCACGCCGAAGGAGTTCCTGCAGGATGCACATCACTGGCTGATCCTGCACGGCCGCTACGTGTGCAAGGCGCGCAAGCCCGAATGCTGGCATTGCGCGATCGAGCCGCTGTGCGAATACAAGCCGAAGACGCCGCCGCCCAACGACTGAAGCATCCGGATATCGCGCAAACGCGCGCAGTAACTGCCGTTGCCTGATCTGCGCGCCCTGACCCGCGCGTCCTGCGCTGCGTTGCCGGCAACGCATACCTCCGCGCTGCGCCCCCGCCTACGCGTTAGACGTCGCGGTCGCGTCGTCCGTGGCTGCACCGCCCGCGCGCACCAGTGCCAGCACCGCCGCGAGGATCGCGGCGCCCCCCAGCCACTGCATCGGCGACAACGCCTCGCCGAACAGCAGCGCCGCGAGCGCGACCGTGACGACCGGCTCGAGCGTCGACAGCATCGACGTGCGTGCCGCGCCCAGCCGCTCGAGTCCCGCGAAGAACGCGAGCATCGCGGCGACCGTCGACACGAGCGCAATCGCCAGCATCGCGGCCCATCCGCCTGCCGTCGCCGGCCAGTGCGGCGGCGCGCCGAACGCCGCGTCGCGCACGATGGCGATCAGCACGAGCATGATCGTCGCCGATACGCAGATGACCGCCGTCGTCGCGAGCGGGTCGACGCCGCGCGTCGCCTTCGTGCCGGCGACGATGTACAGCGAATAGATCACCGCGGCGCCCAGCGCGAGCGCGATGCCGAGCGGCTCGCCATGACCGCCGCCGACCATCAGTGCCGAGCCTGCAACACACAGCACGAGCGCAACGACCTTGGTGCGTGTGAGCCGCTCGCCGAGCCACCATGCGGCGAGCAGCGTGACGAATGCCGGATACAGGTACAGCAGCAGCGCGACGAGGCTCGCCTGCGCATGCTGGAGCGCGCTGAAGTAGCAGAACGACTGGCCGACATAGCCGACCGCGCCCATCGCCGCAAGTGACGCGAGCGCGCGGCCGCGCGGCCACACGACGCCGCGATGCCGGGCGATCGCGGCCAGCACCGCGCCGCCAACTGCAAAGCGCACGATCAGCAGGCCGAGCACGTCGACGCCACCTGCATATGCATAGCGGCCGAAAATCGCCATCGCGCCGAACGCGGCGGCGGACAACGCGACGAACAGCGCGCCCTGCACGGCGGCGGACGGCGAACGGGAAGTGGAAGACATGGCGCAGCGATCCGCAGGCGGACGGGGCGGTTGCAAGAAATCATCAGAGTGTATCGACCGCGCGGCGCGCGGCCTAGCCCGCGCTTACCCGCTTACCCGCTTACCCGCTTACCCGCTTACCCGCTTACCCTGCTGCCCTGCTGCCCGGCCGCCTCGCCAGCGGCGAACCGCGAGGCGGCGTACAATGCGCGACGCGGCATGAGGCCGCGCGAATGACGACGTTCCCCACCATGTTCAATCCGAGCCGCGACGACGTGCGTCGCTTTTTCATCGACACCTGGCGCAAGCAGCGCGCCGGTGAAATCCTGACGCCGCTGGAAGCGATCGCGGCCGACTGGATCGTCGAACACCCCGAATACCACGACGAACTCGCGGACACCGACGGCGCCGCCACGCGCAACTACGCGCCCGAGGAAGGCCGCACGAACCCGTTCCTGCACCTGTCGATGCACCTCGCGATCAGCGAGCAGTTGTCGATCGACCAGCCGCCCGGGATTCGCGCCGCGCACGACAAGCTCGCGGCGAAGCTCGACTCGACGCACGAAGCGCAGCACGCGATCATGGAGTGCCTCGGCGAGACGATCTGGGAAGCGCAGCGCACGAATACGCCGCCCGATACGGACGCGTACCTGCAGCGCATCCTGCGCCGCGCGTCGCGCGACTGAAACAGCCGCGGCACCGGCACATATTCGCCGCCTCCCGGCGCATATTCACCGCCTGCGTCCCTCCGGCTGCCCGCTACAGGCCACGCCGTCCGGACGCGGACAAAAAAATACCCCGCCTCGGCGGGGTATTTTCGCTGCGCGGCCCTACGGCCACGGCACGCTTACTTCTTGAGCACGAGATCGCCCTTCAGCGATTCGATGTAGGCCGCGACGTCCTTCATGTCATTGACCGACAGGTTCTGCACCTGCGCCTGCATGATCGCGTTGTTGCGGCCGAGCAGCGGGTTCGTGAGGCCCATCTGGTACTGGCGCATCGCCCAGACGAGGTAGTCGGCGTGCTGGCCCGCGAGGCGCGGATACTCGGCGTTGATCGGCTGGTTCAGCTTCGCGCCGTGGCAGGCTGCGCAGTTGTGCGACTCGACCAGGTCCTTGCCCTTCGACAGGTCCGCCGCGTGTGCGGTGCCGATCGCGAGGCCGGCCGCGAACGCGATCGCCGACGCCGTCTTGAATGCGTTGTTCATGAATGCTCCTATCCCGCGTGTGAGATCAGCAAGCGCGGCGCTTACTTGTAGGGATTGTCCTTCGAGTCGGCTTTCTGCGCGGCGTAGTAGGCCGCGAGATCGGCGATGTCCTGGTCCGTCAGCGAACCGGCGATCGCGTTCATCGACGGGAAGTGACGATCCTTCTTGCGGTAGGCTTGCAGCGCGTTCGCGAGATACTGCTCGTTCTGGCCGCCGATGACCGGAACCCGGTAGACCTCCGGGTAAGCCGCGCGGTAGCCGTCGATGCCGTGGCAGCCGATGCACATCGCGGCCTTGCTCGCCCCGACCTTCGGGTTGCCGACCACTCCGGCCGCCTGCGCGCTGCCCGCGAGCGCCACGAGCGCTGCGACAACGACGTATTTGCCGACGAATTTGTTCATAGCTCTTGTAACCTAGCTTGAGGGGAAACTGGCGCCGAAGCGGCAACGGCCCGCGCCGTTTTGCTTATCGGGTCGCCACGCAGGCCAAAAAAAACGGCCAGATTGTACCGCGTCGGCGGGGAATGCGTCCATACAGGCGCCCCGGCCTGCCCCGCCCCGCCACAGTTCCGCAACCAAAGTTCCACAACCGAAGTCAAGCAACCGAAGTCCGCACTGAAGTTCCGCACGATACGCGGCCGCCGCCAAACCCGACAGCCCTTCTGACTTATACTGGGATTTTTTCGGGATAGAGAAAGGCGCCGCCATGCGTTTCGAAGGGTCCTCGCAGTACGTCGCCACCGACGATCTGAAGCTCGCGGTCAATGCCGCACTGACGCTGCAACGCCCGCTCCTGATCAAGGGCGAGCCGGGCACCGGCAAAACCATGCTCGCCGAGGAAGTCGCGGCGGCGCTCGACATGCCGCTCTTGCAGTGGCACATCAAGTCGACCACGAAGGCGCAGCAGGGGCTGTACGAATACGATGCCGTGTCGCGGCTGCGCGACTCGCAGCTCGGCGACGAGCGCGTGAAGGACATCGCGAACTACATCGTCAAGGGCGTGCTGTGGCAGGCGTTCGACGCCGAGCGCCCGAGCGTGCTGCTGATCGACGAGATCGACAAGGCCGACATCGAATTCCCGAACGACCTGCTGCGCGAACTCGACCGGATGGAATTCCACGTGTACGAGACGCGCGAGACCGTGCGCGCGAAGCACCGCCCGCTCGTGATCATCACGTCGAACAACGAGAAGGAACTGCCCGACGCGTTCCTGCGCCGCTGCTTCTTCCACTACATCCAGTTTCCGGACGCATCGACGATGCAGAAGATCGTCGCGGTCCACTTTCCGAACATCCGCGAGGAGCTGCTGCACGCCGCGCTCGAAAGCTTCTTCTCGCTGCGTGGCGTGTCGGGCCTGAAGAAGAAGCCGTCGACGTCGGAGCTGCTCGACTGGCTGAAACTGCTGCTCGCCGAGAACATCCCGCCCGATGCACTGCACGGCCCGGACAGCAAGCAGATCGTGCCGCCGCTCGCGGGCGCGCTGCTGAAGAACGAACAGGACCTGAGCCTGTTCGAGCGGCTCGTCTACATGAACCGGCACAACCGGTAATCCCCACCCGTCGCGAAGGCCCGGCCATGTTGCTCAATTTCTTCTACGCGCTGCGCGCAGCGAAGCTGCCCGTCTCGGTGAAGGAATACCTGACGCTGCTCGAATCGCTGAAGGCCGGACTCATCGCGCCGTCGATCGATGCGTTCTACTACCTCGCGCGCATGACGCTCGTGAAGGACGAGCAGTATTTCGACAAGTTCGACCAGGCGTTCGGCACATACTTCCACGGCGTGTCCGCGCTGCCAGCCGACGCGTTCGACATCCCGCTCGACTGGCTCGAGAAGCGTCTCGAGCGCGAGCTGTCGCCCGAGGAAAAGGCGCAGATCGACGCGATGGGTGGGCTCGACAAGCTGATGGAGCGCCTGAAGCAACTGCTCGACGAGCAGAAGGAACGGCACGAAGGCGGCAACAAGTGGATCGGCACCGGCGGCACGTCGCCGTTCGGGCACGGCGGCTACAACCCGGAAGGCGTGCGCATCGGCGGGCCGTCGAACGGCAACCGCACCGCGGTCAAGGTGTGGGAAGCGCGCGCGTTCCGCGACTACGACGACTCGGTCGAGATCGGCACACGCAACATCAAGGTCGCGCTGCGGCGGCTGCGCCGCTTCGCGCGCGAAGGCGCGGCCGAGGAGCTCGACCTGCCCGGCACGATCCGCAGCACCGCGGCGAACGCGGGCTGGCTCGACCTGCAGATGGTGCCCGAGCGCCACAACAACGTGAAGGTGCTGATGCTGCTCGACGTCGGCGGCTCGATGGACGACCACATCAAGCGCACCGAAGAGCTGTTCTCCGCCGCGAAGGCGGAATTCAAGCACCTCGAGTTCTACTACTTCCACAACTGCGTGTACGACCATCTGTGGAAGAACAACCGGCGCCGCCACGCGGAGCGCACCGCGACGTGGGACGTGCTGCACAAGTTCACGCCCGACTACAAGCTGATCTTCGTCGGCGACGCGACGATGAGCCCGTACGAAGTGCTGCAGCCCGGCGGCTCGGTCGAATACAACAACCCGGAAGCCGGCGCCGTGTGGCTGCGCCGGCTCGCCGACCAGTTCCCCCATCATGCGTGGCTGAACCCCGAGCCCGAGCGGCTATGGGAATACCGGCAGTCGGTCGCGGTGATTCGCGACCTGCTCGGCCAGCGCATGTATCCGCTCACGCTCGCGGGCCTCGAAACCGCAATGCGCGCACTCAGCAAATAACAACCCAGCCAACACGAAGGCCGCGTTCGAGCGGCCCCTCCCGGAGATAGCATGAATCAGTCGCCCACCGCGCGCGCGGGCCGCGCGAGCGGTCGTTTTTTCTCGGACACGTCGGTCTCGGCGCTCGTCGCCGGCTTCGTCGCGATGATGACCGGCTATACGAGCTCGCTCGTGCTGATGTTCCAGGCCGGTCGCGCCGCGCACCTGACCGACGCGCAGATCTCGTCATGGATCTGGGCGCTGTCGATCGGCATGGCGGTGACGACGATCGGCCTGTCGCTGCGCTTTCGCGCACCCGTCGTCGTCGCGTGGTCGACGCCCGGCGCGGCACTGCTGATCGCGTCGCTGCCCGGCGTGCCCTACGCCGAGGCGATCGGCGCGTTCGTCGTCTGTGCGCTGCTGCTGACCGCGGTCGGCGTGAGCGGCCTGTTCGACACGCTGATGCGCAGGATTCCGGCCGGCATCGCCGCCGCCTTGCTCGCAGGCATCCTGTTCGAGATCGGCATCGAGATCTTCCGCGCCGCGCAATACCAGACCGCGCTCGTGCTCGCGATGTTCTTCACGTACCTGATCGTCAAGCGGCTCGCGCCGCGCTATGCGATCGTCATGACGCTCGTCGCCGGCACCGTGGTCGCGGGTGCGCTCGGCCTGCTCGACTTCAGCGGATTCCATATCGCGCTCGCGAAGCCGGTCTTCACGATGCCCGCGTTCTCGGTCGCGGCGATCGTCAGCATCGGCATTCCGCTGTTCGTCGTCGCGATGGCGTCGCAAAACGTGCCAGGCATCGCGGTGCTGCGCGCGGACGGTTACCAGACGCCGTCGTCGCCGCTGATCGCGACGACCGGCCTCGCGTCGCTCGTGCTCGCGCCGTTCGGCTCGCACGGCGTGAACCTCGCCGCGATCACCGCGGCGATCTGCACGGGCCCCGAGGCACATGAAGATCGCACGAAGCGCTACACGGCCGCCGTGTGGTGCGGCACGTTCTACCTGATCGCGGGGATCTTCGGCGCGACGATCGCCGCGCTGTTCGCCGCGCTGCCGAAGGCGCTCGTCGTGTCGGTGGCCGCGCTCGCACTGTTCGGCTCGATCATGAGCGGCCTCGCGAACGCAATGCAGGACGTGAAGCAGCGCGAAGCGGCGCTCGTCACGTTCATGGTGACCGCGTCGGGCCTCACGCTGCTGTCGATCGGCTCCGCGTTCTGGGGGCTCGTCGCCGGGATCGTCACGCAGGTGATCCTCAACGCGCGCCGTCCTGCATAGGGCGGGCACGCGCATGCGCGTGCCCGACCCCGTTCTCGCGCGTGGCAAAACCGCCCCGGGCGCGATCGTCCGCCCTGCGAAACATGCGCGACGCGAATCCGGCCTAGAATAGCGGATCGGAGGCGGCGCCCCGTGCGCCGCTTCGCTTCGCCGCCGCGTCCGCGCGGCCCGTGAGAACCCCGGCGCATCGCGCCCTCTTCTCGAATCGCCATGACTACCGCACTCGACCAGCTCAAGCAGTACACCACCGTCGTCGCCGACACGGGCGATTTCCAGCAGCTCGCGCAATACAAGCCGCAGGATGCGACCACGAACCCGTCGCTGATCCTGAAAGCAGTGCAGAAGGACGCGTACAAGCCGATCCTCGAAAAAACCGTTCGCGATCACCGCAACGAAAGCACCGACTTCATCATCGACCGCCTGCTGATCGCGTTCGGCACCGAGATCCTGAAGCTGATCCCGGGCCGCGTGTCGACCGAAGTCGACGCACGCCTGTCGTTCGACACGCAGCGCTCCGTCGACAAGGCACACGAACTGATCAAGCTCTACGAAGCCGCCGGCATCGGCCGCGAGCGCATCCTGATCAAGCTCGCGTCGACGTGGGAAGGCATCCGCGCGGCCGAGGTGCTGCAGAAGGAAGGGATCAAGTGCAACATGACCCTGCTTTTCTCGCTCGTACAGGCCGCCGCGTGCGCGGAAGCCGGCGCGCAGCTGATCTCGCCGTTCGTCGGCCGCATCTACGACTGGTACAAGAAGCAGGCCGGCGCCGAGTGGGATGAGGCGACGAACGGCGGCGCGAACGATCCGGGCGTGCAGTCGGTGCGCCGCATCTACACGTACTACAAGACCTTCGACTACCACACCGAGGTGATGGGCGCGAGCTTCCGCACGACGAGCCAGATCACCGAGCTCGCAGGCTGCGACCTGCTGACCATCAGTCCCGATTTGCTGCAGAAGCTGCAGGACAGCAACGAGACGGTCACGCGCAAGCTGTCGCCGGAAGCGCTCGCCGATGCGCCCACCGAGCGCGTCGCGATCGACGAGTCGTCGTTCCGTTTCCAGCTGAACGACGAGGCGATGGCAACCGAGAAGCTGGCCGAAGGCATTCGCCAGTTCTCCGCCGACGCGGTCAAGCTCGAGAAGATGATCGACGCGCTGCGCTGAGCGTCAGGAGCCGGCAGCAGCCCCTGCCCGACACGGCCGCGAACACGATGTTCGCGGCCGTTTTTATTTTTTCATCCGACGGTCAATCTCGCGCACTACAATCCACGACACGGGCGCACCGGCCGCTCCCGATGCGTTCTTCCCGGTCAACGTTGTATGACACCAGAGTGCGCGCGATTGCGCTCGCTCCGGACAACAGGAGACGACGATGCAAGTTCAACCGTACCTGACCTTCTTTGGTCAGGCCGAAGCTGCCCTTCAGTTCTACGAAAAGGCGCTCGGCGCGAAGACGATGTTCAAGATGCATTTCAAGGACGCGCCGCCGAACCCCGAGCAGCCGATCACGCCCGAGATGGCGGACAAGGTCATGCATGCGAGCTTCACGATCGGCGATTCGATGCTGATGTGCTCGGACGGCGACTGCCGCAATACGGGCGGCACGCACAGCGGCTATTCTCTGTCGCTGAACCCGGCGACCGTCGACGAAGGCAAGAAGCTGTTCGACGCGCTCGCCGACGGCGGCGAGGTGTCGATGCCGTTCCAGAAGACCTTCTGGGCGCTCGGCTTCGGGATGGTCAAGGATCGCTTCGGCGTGCAGTGGATGATCAACGTCGAGGATCTGTCGCAGCGCGACGACCTCGCAGAGCGCGCGCAAGGCTGACGAGCTGAAACGCCCGCCACCTTCCGGGGTGGCGGGCGTTTGCATTTCCGCGGGCCCCACGCGCGGCGCGATGCCGCGCGCGGCCCGCATCAGCTTTCGACGACGTCGAGATAGTCTTCCGGCCGCGTGCGGTCTTCCGCATGCGCCATCCCCGCCACCCGCACGATCACGCTCACGACGATCGCGACGACGAGGTTCACGACCAGCGACCACACGGCCGCATAGCCTGGGATCGCATAGCCGAACAGGTGGATCGTGAAGATCGAGCTCGCGAGCTTCAGCGAGATCGCCATCCACGTGCCGCTGACGATGCCGGCCGCCCAGCCGAGCAGCAGCCCGCGATAGTCGAGCACGCGCGTATACAGGCCGAGCACGATCGCGGGCAGCGTCTGGATGATCCAGATCCCGCCGAGCAACTGCAGCTGGATCGCATAGGTCAGCGGCAGCCCGAGGATGAACGCGACCGCGCCGACCTTCACGATCAGCGACACGAGCTTCGCGACGTGGGTCTCCTGGTCATGCGACATGTTGCGGTTGATGAACTCGCGGTGGATGTTGCGCGTGTACAGGTTCGCGGCCGCGATCGACATGATCGCCGCCGGCACCAGCGCGCCGATGCCGATCGCCGCGAACGCGACGCCGACGAACCACGACGGGAAATACTCGAGGAACAGCGCGGGCACCGCGAAGTTCGGGCCGAACGCCTTGAAGTACGGCGCGTACTGCGGCATGTCCTTCACGCCCGACGCGAGCGCCATGTAGCCGAGCAGCGCGAGCAGGCCGAGCACGAACGAGTATGCGGGCAGCATCGCCATGTTGCGGCGGATCGAGTTGCCCGACGACGACGACAGGATCGCGGTAACCGAGTGCGGATACAGGAACAGCGCGAGCGCGGAGCCGATCGCGAGCGTCGCGTATGCGCTGAAGCCGTTCAGGCTCGCCGCGTCCGGCGCCTTCAGCAGCAGCTTCGCGGGCGGCACATGGCCGAAGATCTGCCCGAAGCCGCCGAGCTTCGCCGGGATCACGATCACCGCCGCGGCGATCGTGATGTAGATCAGGATGTCCTTCACGATCGCGATCATCGCGGGCGCGCGCAGGCCCGACGTGTACGTGTATGCGGCGAGAATCGCGAACGCGATGATCAGCGGCAGGTCGCCGACGAAGCCGTTCGTGTCGAAGCCGAGCGCGCCGATCACGACCTCGATGCCGACGAGTTGCAGCGCGATGTACGGCATCGTCGCGACGATGCCCGTCACTGCGATCGCAAGCGCGAGCATGCGGCTGCCGTAGCGCGCGTTGACGAAGTCGGCGGACGTCACATAGCCGTGCCGCTTCGCGATGCTCCACAGCTTCGGGAACACGACGAACGCGAACGGATAGATCAGGATCGTGTACGGCAGCGCGAAGAAGCCCATCGCGCCCGCGCCGAACACGAGCGCCGGCACCGCGACGAACGTGTACGCGGTGTAGAGGTCGCCGCCGAGCAGGAACCACGTGACGATCGTGCCGAAGCGGCGGCCGCCGAGGCCCCACTCGTCGAGATGCGCGAGATCGCCGCGCCGCCAGTTCGCGGCGAGGAAACCGATGATCGTGACGCCGATGAACAGCAGGACGAAGACGAAGGTAGCGGCAAGATTCATCGACGGTCTCCTTGCGTGCTGCCCGCCTTCCACGCGTTCCGGGTCTTGAAGTAGACGAACGCGGTGATCACCGCGCTAATGAAGACCCACAGGAGCTGATACCAGTAGAAGAACGGAAAGCCGAGCCATTGCGGATCGACCTTGTTGTACGACGGCACCCAGACCATCGCGATCAGCGGCAGCACCAGCAGCCAGAGCCAGCGCTTCGCGGCCCGGTTGGCGTCGGCATCGTGAGCCATGACGTCTCCTCATCATTCCCGGTTATCGGTGTTCTTGAACGGGTACGGCGGCGAGAGGAGCGGCGAAACGGGTAAGCTGCGGCTCCCCTGGCTTCGCGCAAGTATAGGAGCCGCAGGCGGGCGGTCAAGCAGGGGCGAACCCGAGGTGATCCGTCCCCGCTGAGTGGTTGCACCGGCATGTGGCCGGTGCATGAAGCGTCAGATCGTGAACGACGTCGCGCCCGTGGCGACCGATGCTTTCAACGCTTTCACCCATTTGCGCGCGGGCAGCTTCAGCGTGTCCTCGACCAGCTTCGCGCGTTCGTCGAGCTGCGCGAACGGCACGTCGAGCGCCGGGCCCGAGAACGCGAGCGCGATCCGGTTGCCGTCGTGCACTTCCGGCAGCGCGATCACGCGATTCCCGAACGCCGCGTTCAGGTGCTTCATGTTGCGCACGAAGCTCGGGTGGTCGCCGAACAGGTTGATCGTCGCGATGCCTGCGTCGGCGAGGCAGCCGCGCACCGCGCGATAGAACGCGACGCTGTCGAGCACGGGGCCGCGCGCGGTCGCATCGTACAGGTCGATCTGGATCGCGCCCGTCGTGCCGCGGTTGGCCGGATCGTTGACGAAGTCCCAGGCGTCGGCTTCGTGCACCGCGAGGCGCGCATCGTCGGGCGGCAGCGCGAACATCGTGCGCGCGGCGACGACCACGGCCGGGTTCAGCTCGACGGCGTCGACCTTCGCGCGCGGCAGGAAATGGTGCGCGAACTTGGTCAGCGCGCCGGTGCCGAGCCCGAGCTGCACGATGCGCTCGGGCGTTTCGAGGAACAGCAGCCACGCCATCATCTGCTGCGCATATTCGAGTTCGATCGCGAGCGGCTTCGAGATCCGCATCGCGCCCTGCACCCACTCGGTGCCGAAGTGCAGGTAGCGCACGCCGCGCTCTTCCGAGAACGTCACCGGCGCGAAGCGCGGCTTGCGCGGTGCTTCGAGGACGGGCACGTCGTCGTGCTCGTCGATGTCGGTGCGGCGCTTCACGCGCGGCAGCTTGAGTTTCGCGGAGCCGTTGTACGCGGACGGCTCGTCGCGCTTGAATGCGCGCGCTTCGGCGGATGCGCGCTTGATCAGTCGGGTCATGAATGAATCTCGCAGGGATAAGGCTTGGATTTGCGGACGAGAGGATAGCATTGCGGTAGGCTGTACCGCTCGATGCCGGAGAGATCAATGAACAGCGACACCCGGAAAGTCCGATCCGACTGGATTGCCCGTTCGGAATCCCCCAACGGAGTCGAACGCATCGAGGCCTTTTTTCACGGCAATGCGTACTCGATGCATCGGCACGACACGTATGCGATCGGCGTGACCCTGGCCGGGGTCCAGTGCTTCCACTACCGGCGCAGCTTGCGCAGCAGCCTGCCGGGACAGACGATGGTCCTGCATCCCGACGAGGCACACGATGGTCAGGCCGGCACGATCGACGGGTTTCGCTATCAGATGATTTACGTGCAGCCGGCCGCGATTCAGGACGTGCTCGGCGGGAAGCCGCTACCGTTCGTCGAAGGCGGCGTCACGAACGATCCGCGCCTGTTCGACGCGACGAAGACAGCGCTGCGCCAGATGCGCGCCGGCGCGGAGCCGCTCGAACGCGACGACGCGCTCGTCGGTCTCGCGCTCGCGCTGCAGAGCGCATCGGGTACACGCGCGATGCGCAAATCCGCTGATTTCGCTGCGCTGCAGCGCGTGCGTGAGTATCTGCACGCATCGTGCACCCGCGCCGTCACGCTCGATGAGCTTGCCGTCGTCAGCGGACAGGATCGCTGGAGCCTGTCGCGCGATTTCAGAACCTTTTATGGCACCAGCCCCTATCACTACCTGGTCATGCGCCGGCTCGAAATGGCACGCGCGATGATGCTGCGCGGCACGTCCCTCGTGGACGCCGCGGCCGCCGCCGGTTTCGCCGACCAGAGCCACATGACCAGGCAGTTCCGTCACGCATACGGCCTGCCTCCCGCACGCTGGCTCGCGATGATGGGCGGCCCGCGCGCCGGCTAGCGCAAGCGCGCACAATCGTTCAAGACCGCTCGCCGGCGGCCGGCCTAAGCTCGTTCCAGATGCCACACGAACGGAGCTGCCATGTACACCGATTCCCGACCGACACCCGAGCAACGCGGTCAACACAAGACGATCAACCTGCTCGACAAGATCCGTCAGATCGACGGCCACTGGCAACCGCGCGTCGTTGCCGAAATGAACGACTATCAGTTCAAGGTCGTGAAGATCGTCGGCGATTTCGTCTGGCACCGACATGCGGACACCGACGAGACGTTCATCGTCCTCGAAGGCCGGTTGCGCATCGACTTCCGCGACCGCTCGATCGAGTTGCTCCCCGGCGAAATGGCGGTGGTTCCGAAGGGAGTCGAGCACAAGCCTTATGCGGAATCCGAAGTGAAGCTGCTGCTGATCGAACCGCGCGGCGTCGTCAACACCGGCGATACGGCCAACGAAAGAACGGCCGAAAACGACGTATGGATCTGAGAGCCGCGATGCAAACGCCGACGCCGATCGTCCGCGAAGCCGCGTTCCCAGCCGATACGCGCAGCCTCGTTGCCGTGGTCCGCGAATATGTCCGCTGGCTGGATATGGATCTGTCCTACCGTGGATTCGATGCCGAAATGGACGCATTCGAGCTTTGACGGTGAATGGCGGGCTGTCGAGCCGTCACGAGCGGATTCCGCGCCAAAGCACCAACTTCTGCTCGAACGACAGCATCGCATTCGCCGGACTCGATGAAGGCAGCACGAGTGTGTCATACCCCGCCGCGCCGATCACGTCGGCGAACCGCCCTGCCGTCTTGCCATTGAAGCAAACCTTCTTCAGCAACGGCGCATGTTCCCGCAATGACTCGAAGTCGTTCGGCGTCGCGTTCCGGATCGCCGAATCGAGACTGCCTTCGCGATGACATGCGGCAAGCACGTCCCAGATGCCGATGCCGTTCGCGAGCACACGCTCGAGCCGCGCGTCATACGCAAGCTCATGCATGCCCGGCTCGCCGAGGACCGCCCCCAACAACCGCCAGAACTGATTGCGCGGATGCGCGTAATACTGCACGGCGTCGAGCGACGCCTCGCCGGGAAAACTGCCGAGGATGATCGTATGCGTGTCCGGCCCGACGACCGGCGGAAACCCGCGCAACATCACGCGGCTCCGCGCGGACTCGGCACGTCGCCGTACGCGGCAACGTGCCGCCACAACGCCGGCAACATGCATTCGGTCACCATCAGCGGTGCACCATGGCGCTGGAACACCGAGCGCCGCGCGGCGAACGCGTGCGGCGCGCGCTCGCCGCCGAGCGCATGGCACGCGAGCGCATACAGCGGATGGCCGGCGATCACGCGGCGGCTGACGAGCGCCGAGCGCTCGACCTGCGGATCGCTGTACAACAGTTCGGCGAGCGGGCGCGTGCGCAGCCGCCGCATCGCCTGCCAGATGCCCTTGCTCGCGCCGAGCGGCGCGATGCTATGCGCGGCGACGTACGGCGTGCCGTCGACCGACAGGATCACCTCGCGCACCCACATCGGCGCACGCGGCGCGCCCGCGACGGCCACGTGCTCGTCGAACCACGGACTATCGACCGCCTCGCGCGTCACGCGCACACTCACGCGGCCGAGCCGCGCGAGATGCGCGGTCAGCGAGCCGCCGCGCGTCAGCCAGTCGCGCTGGTCCAGCGTGCAGCCAGGCCGCGGCGTGTCACGCCAGCCGGCCTGAGCGCCGTCGAACCGCATCCGCGCGTTCACGCGGCGCGCGACAGCAACAGCGCGTTGGTCCGCTTCACGAAGCTCGCCGGATCGTCGAGCATCCCGCCTTCCGCGAGCAGCGCCTGATCGAACAGCAGGTGGCACCAGTCGCCGAAGTCGGCGCTGTCGGCGTTCAACTGCTTGACGAGCGCGTGCTCGGGGTTGATCTCGAGGATCGGCTGCATCGCCGGCGCGTTCTGGCCGGCCGCCTTCAGCATCCGCTGCAGGTAACCGCTCATGTCGTTGTCGTCCGCGACGAGGCACGACGGCGAGTCGGTCAGGCGGAACGTGACGCGCACTTCCTTCACCTTGTCGCCGAGCGCTTCCTTCATCTTCTCGACGAGCGGCTTGATCGCCTCGCCCGCTTCCTCCTGCGCCTTCTTCTCGTCGTCGTTCAGCGCGCCGAGATCGAGGTCGCCGCGCGCCACGCTCGCGAGCGGCTTGCCGTCGAATTCATTCAGGAACGACAGCATCCACTCGTCGACGCGGTCGGTCAGCAGCAGCACCTCGACGCCCTTCTTGCGGAACACTTCGAGATGCGGGCTGTTCTTCGCGGCCAGCCACGTATCGGCGGTCACGTAGTAGATCTTGCTCTGCTCGGGTTTCATGCGCGACACGTAGTCGGCCAGCGACACGTCCTGCGCGTCGGTGTCGCCGTGCGTCGATGCGAAGCGCAGCAGCTTCGCGATGCGCTCGCGGTTCGCGTGATCCTCGCCGAGACCTTCCTTCAGCACCTGGCCGAACGCGCCCCAGAAGGTCTTGTACTTCTCCTTGCCAGCGTCCTCTTCCGCGTTCGCGAACTCCTCGAGCATCGACAGCGCGCGCTTCGTCACGCCTTCGCGAATCGCCTTCACGTCGCGGCTTTCCTGCAGGATTTCACGCGACACGTTCAGCGGCAGGTCCGCCGAATCGACGACGCCCTTCACGAAGCGCAGGTATTGCGGCAGCAGCTGCTCGGCGTCGTCCATGATGAACACGCGCTTCACGTACAGCTTCAGGCCACCGCGGTAGTCACGGTTCCACAGGTCGAACGGCGCGTGCGACGGCACGAACAGCAGTTGCGTGTACTCGCTGCGGCCCTCGACGCGGTTGTGCGTCCACGTGAGCGGATCCTGGTGGTCGTGCGCGATGTGCTGGTAGAACTGCTGGTACTGCTCGTCGGTAATCTCGCTCTTCGAACGCGTCCACAGCGCGCTCGCCTGGTTGATGGTCTCGTCCTCGTCCTTCAGGACCATCTCGCCCTTTTCCTGGTCCCACTCTTCCTTCTGCATCAGGATCGGCAGCGCGATGTGGTCCGAGTACTTCTGGATGATCGACTTCAGCCGGTACGACGACAGCAGCTCGTCCTCGCCTTCGCGCAGGTGCAGCGTGATCGTCGTGCCGCGCTGCGCGCGCTCGATCGCGTCGACCGTGAAGTCGCCCTCGCCCGCGCTTTCCCAGCGCACGCCTTCCGACGCCGGCAGGCCCGCGCGGCGGGTCTCGACGCTGATCTTGTCCGCGACGATGAAGCCCGAGTAGAAGCCGACGCCGAACTGGCCGATCAGCGCCGCGTCCTTCTGCTGGTCGCCGGACAGCTTCGAGAAGAATTCCTTGGTGCCCGAGCGCGCGATCGTGCCGAGGTTCGCGATCGCCTCGTCGCGGCTCATGCCGATGCCGTTGTCTTCGATGGTGATCGTGCGCGCAGCCTTGTCGTAGCCGATGCGGATCCGCAGGTTCGGATCGCTCTCGTACAGCGCATTGTTCGCGAGCGCCTCGAAGCGCAGCTTGTCGGCCGCGTCGGACGCGTTCGACACCAGTTCGCGCAGGAAGATTTCCTTGTTGCTGTAAAGCGAATGAATCATCAGGTGGAGGAGCTGCTTGACCTCTGCCTGAAAGCTCATCGTTTCGTGTGCCATGGATCGTATTTCCTCTTACTTGAATGGTGTGACCCCGACGCCCGGCGCGCTTACCAGGCGGCGGGCGGGCGGCGGGCGGCGGGCGGGTAGTGCGCCCCTATCTGGGGACGGGTGGGGCGATTTCAAGGGCGGCGGGCGTCACGACGCCCGCCGCGCAACCGATTCCAGATACCGCCCGAGGAACCCCGGCAGCTCCGGATCGCCGCAGTTCGCGACGTTGAAGCGGGTCCACGTCGACGGCGACTGCTGCGGCGAGAACAGGCTCCCCGGCGTCAGCAGGAAACCTTCCTCGTGCGCGGCGGCCGCGAGTGCGTCCGAATCAACGCCCGTGTCGGCCCACAGGAACATTCCCGCCGCCGGCATCGTGAACAGGCGCAGCCCCGTGCGCTCGAGCATCCGCGCGGTCTTGTCGCGCACGCCGTCGAGCCGCGCGCGCAGCCGCTCGACGTGGCGCCGGTAATGCCCTTCGGTCAGGATCTTGTACAACACGCGCTCGTTGAGCTCGGGCGTCGTCATCCCGACCAGCATCTTCTGGTCGGTAATCGCCTTCGCGATCTCCGGCGCGCACGCGACATAGCCGACCCGCAGGTTCGCGGCGAGCGTCTTCGAAAAGCTGCCGAGGTAGATCACGCGCTTCAGCTGGTCGAGGCTCGCGAGCCGCGTCGCCGGATAGCTCGGCGGGCACAGGTCGCCGTAGACGTCGTCCTCGACGACGAGGAAGTCGTACTGCTCCGCGAGCTTCAGGATCCGGAACGCCTGCGCGGCCGACAGCGACGTGCCGGTCGGGTTCTGCAACACCGAGTTGATCACGAACATCTTCGGCCGCCACATCTGCACGAGCGTCTCGAGCGCGTCGAGATCGGGCCCGTCCGGCGTGTATGGCACGCCGACGAGCTGCGCGCCCTGCGCCGCGAAGCGGCCGAACATCTGGAACCAGGCCGGATCGCCGACGATCACCGCATCGCCCGGCCGCACGTAGATCCGCGCAATCAGGTCGATCGCCTGCGTGATGCCCGACACGAGCACGAGCTGGTCGGGCGTCGCGCCGATCTCCACTTCCGCGAGCCGCGTCTGCAACTGCTGGCGCAGCGGCAGGAAACCCTGCGCGGTACCGAAGCCGAGCATCTGCGCGCCGGACTGGCGCCCGAGCGCGCGCAGCGCGCCGGTGATCAGCTCGCCGTCGAGCCAGCGGCCCGGCAGATAGCCGAGACCCGGCCCCTTTTCCGGGCTGACGGTGTGCAGCATGTTGCGCAGCAGCCAGACGACGTCGATCGTGTTGTGCACGGGCGCCGCCTCGGTGCCGCGCGCCGACAGGTCGACCGGCTGCGGGCCGCCGGCCCGTTCGCGCACGTAGAAGCCCGAACCGCGCCGCGAATCGAGGTAACCCTGCGCGACGAGGCGCTCATACGCCTCGACGACGGTGAAGCGCGACACGCTCTTGTCGAGCGCGAGCTTGCGGATCGACGGCATCCGCATCCCGGGGCGGAACACGCGTTCGTCGATGCGCCGCCGCGCCCACTGGACGAGCTGGTCGACGAGCGTGAGCGTGGCCGTGTCGTGCGGGGCGGGAATCTGGTCGAGCGGGACGGTGGACATCATGGGGCTCCAACTGTACCGAAGGGTATCGCGCCGATTGTACCGTTACTGTGCAGGTCTGCACGATTACAGTGAGTCGCACCGGGTGCCGCGCGGTTGCCGCGCGGTTGCCGCGCGGTTGCCGCGCGGTTGCCGATTCGGTCGCCAGTTCGAGCACCGATCTGCGCCGGACCTGGCCCGCAGGCCGGTGCGGTGCCGGCGCACGGCGTTGCCGCCGCACGCCGCGCAGGCCACCCACCTACCGTTACAGTTTCGCGTTTCCGACGTACATTTCCGACGTACATGGCAGCCCATTCCCTGACCCTCGACCATCTCGTCATCGCCGCCCGCACGCTCGACGACGGCGTGCGCCACGTCACCGACGCGCTCGGCGTCGAACCGGCCGGTGGCGGCCGTCATCCGCTGATGCGCACCCACAATGCGCTGTTCGGCATCTGGGGCGGCGTCTATCTGGAAGTGATCGCGATCGATCCGGACGCGCCGGCCGACCACGCGCCGCCGCGCGCCCG
>NZ_JAAGPL010000107.1:0-237 GCF_017104785.1 Burkholderia sp. Ac-20353
TGGTGTCAGATGGAGGTGATGCCACGTGGAAGGCGCAGAGGTGAGAGGGAGAACGATGGAGGTAGATGAGCAGAGTGTGGAGCGCAGGTGTGTGGGGATGCGATAGGAAGCAGTAGGATGTTGTGTGGTGGTCAGGTGGTGGACATGTGCGTAGTGGAGGGTGTAGGAGGAGCGATCACGTCACACACTTAGCACTTTTCTACAGCGAAGATCTAGTTTTTTTATTTTTTTTTTTTT
>NZ_JAAGPL010000108.1:0-29158 GCF_017104785.1 Burkholderia sp. Ac-20353
TTGATCGCCCGCGGCGACACGCGGCCCCTGCTGCTCGACGAGGTCGAGACGCTGCTCGCATCGAACACGCTCGTCGTGGACGCGTGCCGCCACGCGGTGCGCGACACGCGCACGACGGTGCCGCTCGCGCGGCGGCCCGTGCTGTTCGCACTGGCGCGCGCGCTCGCCGAAGCATGGCCAGACGACCTGCCGAGGGATGCGCTGATCGCGCACGCGTTCCGCACGAAACACGCGGACGACACGCATCGCGCGCGGTTGCGCGTCGAGATCGGCCGCTTGCGCGCGATGCTGCGGCCGCTCGCGGACGTGACCGCGACCAAGCGCGGCTTCGCGCTGATGCCGCTCGGTGAGCGCGAGGTCGCCGTGCTTGCCCGGCCCGTCGACGACCGGCATGCGGTCGTGCTCGCGCTGCTCGCCGACGGCGAGGCGTGGTCGAGTTCCGCGCTGGCGCTGGCGCTCGGCGCGAACCAGCGCACGGTACAGCGCGCGCTCGACGCGCTCGCGGCCGCCGGCAAGGTGCAGACATTCGGCCGCGGCCGCGCGCGCCGCTGGATGACGCCACCGATGCCGGGATTCGCGACGACGTTGTTACTCCCCGTGCCGCTGCCCGGTGACTAGGATGTCGTTACCCAAAGACGAGGAAACCGACATGAAACACTCCGCAGCAGAAATCATCCGCGAATATGGCCCCTTTCCGGGCGTCGACGGCGTGCACGGGGTCACGTTCGACGGACAGAACATCTGGTTCGCGTCCGGCGACCGGCTCAATGCACTCGACCCCGCCAGCGGGACGATGCTCCGCTCGCTCGACGTCGCCGCAGATGCGGGCACGGCGTTCGACGGCCGCCACCTGTTCCAGATCGTCGAGAACCGGATCGAGAAGCTCGATCCGCAGACAGGCCGCGTGCTCGCGACGATTCCGGCGCCGGGCGACGGCGGCGACTCGGGGCTCGCGTGGGCCGAAGGCACGCTCTGGGTCGGCGAGTACCGCGCGCGCAAGATTCATCAGGTCGATCCGCAAACGGGCGCGGTGCTGCGCACGATCGAATCCAACCGCTTCGTCACTGGCGTGACGTGGGTCGACGGCGAGCTGTGGCACGGCACGTGGGAAGGCGACCAGAGCGAGCTGAGGCGGCTCGATCCACGCTCGGGCGACGTACTCGAAAGGCTCGAGATGCCACCGGGTGTCGGCGTGTCGGGGCTCGAATCCGACGGCGGGGACCGGTTCTTCTGCGGCGGCGGCAACAGCGGCAAGGTGCGGGCCGTGCGGCGTCCCGCGCGCGCCGCGCAGACGGGCGGCGATGCGGCAGGATCGGCCGATTCGTCGGAACGTTGAGCGCTGCATCTTCAGAACGAGGAGCACGAGCCCGCACTGCCCCACCGCACGCCGAAGCGAACCGAGTGCAGGAATGAACAAGACGCGCGCCCGACGACCTCGCTAAGATGCGCGCTCGTCAGTGATTCAGTCGGAGAAGTCGATGCAGCGCGGTGTGGTGTTTGGTGTGATGGCGGGGGCCCTGTGGGGCATGGTGTTCCTGGTACCGCGGCTCCTGACGGATTTTTCGCCGCTGCTGCTAAGCGTCGGCCGCTACGCGATGTATGGCCTCGTGTCGGTCGCGGCCGCGCTACCGGCCGCCCGATCGCTGTTCACGCGCGTTACCCGCGCCGATCTCGTCGCGCTCGTGAAGCTCGCGCTCGTCGGCAACGTCGCCTACTACATGCTGCTGTCCGGCGCGGTGCACCTGATCGGCATCGCGCCAAGCTCGCTGATCGTCGGCGTGCTACCCGTGACCGTCACGCTCGCGGGCCTCGGCGACCACGGCGCGGTGCCGCTCAAACGGCTCGCGGGCCCGCTCGCGCTCGTCGTCGCGGGGATCGCCTGCATCAACGTCGACCTGTTCACGTCCGAGGCCGCGCACGCGACGACGCTCGGCCAGAAGCTCGCCGGCATCGCGTGTGCGACCGGCGCGCTCGCGAGCTGGACCTGGTACGCGGTGGCGAACGCACGCTACCTGCAACGCCACCATCATTTCGACGGCAACGAATGGTCGGTGCTGTGGGGCGTCGTGACGGGGCTGATCGGCGGGCTCTGCTGGATCGCGATCCTCGCGCTGCCCGCCGGCACGGTGCAGCAGGCGCTGCCCGCGTCGCGCTGGCAGTTGTTCTGGCTGCTGAACCTCGGGCTCGCGGTCGGCGCGTCGTGGCTCGGCAACGGGCTGTGGAATGCCGCGTCGAAGCGCCTGCCGCTCACGCTGTCGGGCCAGCTGATCGTGTTCGAAACCGTGTTCGCGCTGCTGTACGCGTTCGTCTATGACCACCGGCTGCCGCGCGTGCTCGAGATCGCGGCGCTCGTGCTGCTGCTGGCGGGTGTTTACGGGTCCGTGCGCCGGCACAGCGCCGCGCACGCGAAGGACGATCCGTTGAATCCGAACCTCACCGCGCACTGAGCGCGGCGGGTTTCATCGGACGAATCGGGAACGACAGATGCAGGCGCCGGTGCGATCGCCGGCAGCAGTCGCACGCGTCAATCGCACGGGCCAATCGCGCGCGTCAGCGCGAATCCTTGTGCTGCCACTTGCGCCCCTCGACGGAGCCCTCGCGGCGGGATTTCTCGACGCGGCGCTGGCGCGCGACTTTCGGGTCGACGGTCAGCGGCCGGTAGATCTCGACGCGGTCGTGGTCGGCGAGCACGGCGTCGAGCGGCGCGAGCTTGCCGAATACGCCCGTCTTCGCATGCGCGAGATCGATTTCCGGATGCAGCGCGAGCACGCCGCTCGCGTCGATCGCCTCGCGGACGGTCGCGCCGTCCGCCAGCGTGACCGGAATCAGCGTCTGGCGATCGGGCAGCGCGTAACAGACTTCGATCGACAGCATCGCGTCACCCCTTGCCATAGCGCTGATCCGCCCGCTTGACGAACGAATCGACGAACGTGTTCGCGATATGACTGAACACGGGCCCGATGATCTTCTCGAGGATGATGTTCGAGAACTCGTAGTGCAGCGCAAACTCGATCTTGCACGCGTCGGCGCGCAGCGGCGTGAAGCGCCACGAGCCGGTGAACTTCTTGAACGGGCCATCCGCGAACTGCATGTCGATCCGCGTCGGGCGCTGCTGCGAGTTGCGGGTCGCGAAGTGCTGCTTGATGCCCTTGAAATTGATGTCGATGCGCGCCTCCATCCCGTTCTCGTCCTGGCGCCGGATCTCGACGCCGCCGCACCACGGCAGGAAGTTGGGGTAGTCGGCAACGTCGGTGACGAGGTCGAACATCTGTTCCGCCGAATGGCGGATCAATACGGTTTTCTGGACATCTGCCATAAATCGCGCGGCATCGCAAAGGTGAGAACGCAAGCCGGGCGATTCTCGCCCCGCTTTGCTAAAATCGTGATTTTAAACGAGTTGGCCCGATCCTTTCATGAGCATCATCGACAACAGGAAAGCGCACTTCGATTATCACATCGAGGAACGCTACGAGGCGGGGCTCGTGCTCGAGGGCTGGGAAGTCAAGGCGCTGCGCGCCGGGCGGGGCCAGATCAAGGAAGGCTACGTGGTCGTGAAGAACGCCGAGATCTTCCTGATCGGCACGCACATCAGCCCGCTGCCCGAGGCCTCGACGCACATCAAGCCCGATCCGGTACGCACCCGCAAGCTGCTGCTGCACGCCGAGGAGATCAAGAAACTGATCGGCAAGGTCGAGCAGCGCGGCTACACGCTCGTGCCGCTGAACTTCCATTACAAGGGCGGTCGCGTGAAATGCGACATCGGCCTCGCGAAAGGCAAGAAGCTGCACGACAAGCGCGAAACCGAGAAGAAACGCGACTGGGAACGCGAGAAGGCGCGCATCATGCGTGCGGGCACCTGACGCCAGACGCCTGCGGCTGCATCGCAAACACGAAGGCCCGCCATGAGCGGGCCTTCGTGTTTTTTGCGCAACGGGATCACCCGGTGAACGTCGGCCAGCCCGCGTCGAAGCGCGACTTCATGCCGCACCGGGCGCCGATCCGCGCAACGCGTGCCGCACGGCCATTCGGGCTGCAATCCGGGCTGCAATCCGGGCGGCAATCCGGGCGGCAATCGGGGCGGCAATTCGCCGCACGCTGAGCCTCAGCGGCGTCAGCGTCACGCCCGGACGTGCGCTCAGGCCTTGCCGGCCGGCGTGCCGGCTCCCGCCGGCCCCGCGTGCTTGACGATCGACAGCGCCGACGCGATCGCGGTGCCGAGATCCGACAGGTTCGACGGCACGATCAGTGTGTTGCCCTGCTTCGCGAGATTCGAGAACGCGCCGACATACTGCTCGGCGACCTTCAGGTTCACCGCATCCATCCCGCCCTGCGACTGGATCGCGTTCGCGATCTTCTGGATCGCCTGTGCGTTCGCCTCGGCCACCGCGAGAATCGCCGCGGCCTCGCCCTGCGCCTGGTTGATCGCGGCCTGCCGCTCGCCCTCGGACTTCTGGATCGCGGCTTCGCGCGCACCCGACGCGAGGTTGATCTGCTCCTGCTTGCGCCCTTCGGACGCCGCGATCAGCGCGCGCTTCTCCCGCTCCGCGGTGATCTGCGCCTGCATCGCATGCAGGATTTCCTTCGGCGGCGTGAGGTCCTTGATCTCGTAGCGCAGCACCTTCACGCCCCAGTTCGACGCAGCCTGATCGAGCGCCGACACGATATTGTGGTTGATGAAATCGCGCTCCTCGAAGGTCTTGTCGAGCTCGAGCTTGCCGACCACCGAGCGCAGCGTCGTCTGTGCGAGCTGCGTGATCGCAAGCACGAAGTTGCTCGCCCCGTACGACGCCTTCATCGGATCGGTCACCTGGAAGTACAGCACGCCGTCGACCTGCAGCTGCGTGTTGTCGCGCGTGATGCAGACCTGGCTCGGCACGTCGAGCGGGATTTCCTTCAGCACGTGCCGGTATGCGATGCGGTCGACGAACGGCAGCACGATGTTGAGACCGGGCGACAGCGTCGCGTGATAGCGCCCGAAGCGTTCGAGCACCCACGCATGTTGCTGCGGCACGATCTTCACCGTCTTCGACACGATCACGATTGCGATGACGAGCAGGACGACCCAGATGATCAGCGAGTCCATGAAGCGTTCCCTCCTTGTTGTCAGCGGACGATCAGCCCGCGGGTTTCGCCACGACCACGAGACAGCTGCCGCGCACGGCATGCACCTGATACACGCGCGCATCGTCGCGCTCGCCGTCGGCCAGCTCGACGTCCCAATCGGCGCCGCGATACTGGACGCGCGCGCGGCGATCACGCCACGCGTCGACCGTGACGGTCTCGCCGATATCGAGATTGACGTCGGGATTGGTCGACGTGTCGCGCTTTTGCTTGCGCCCGAGCCCCGAGCGGCGCAGCAGGACCATCGCGACGATCGCGACCGCGGCAGCCGCGCCGATCTGCACGTGCGGCGCGAAGCCGGCCAGCAGCAGCAGCCCGCCCGCGAGGAAGCCGAGCGCGATCATCAGCAGGTAGAACGTCCCCGTCAGCAGTTCGGCAACGACCAGCACGCCGACCCCGATCCACCAGAACAGATGCGCTGACATCATGTGATCTCCCCCAAGCAGAATGCGGTCCCCTACAAGCAAAAACACCCCGGTGCTTACCGGGGTGTTTATAGCATGAACCTTGCGGTCTGCCTTCGACGAAATCGCGGCGCCGCCGGGCCCCGTCGAAGGACCGTTACCGACCGTTACGGACCATTACTTGCGGGCGGCGAGCGCCTGCCACGTATCGATGATCGTGTCCGGGTTCAGCGAGATCGATACGATGCCTTCGTCGGTCAGCCACTGCGCGAAGTCCGGGTGATCGGACGGGCCCTGACCGCAGATGCCGACGTACTTGCCCATCTTGAGGCAGGTGTCGATCGCACGCTTCAGCAGGAACTTGACCGCCGGGTCGCGCTCGTCGAAATCGACGGCGAGCAGTTCCATGCCCGAATCGCGGTCGAGGCCGAGCGTGAGCTGCGTCAGGTCGTTCGAGCCGATCGAGAAACCGTCGAAGTGCTGCAGGAACTCTTCGGCGAGGATCGCGTTGGTCGGCACTTCGCACATCATGATCAGGCGCAGGTCGTTCTCGCCGCGCTTCAGGCCGTACTTCGCGAGCAGGTTCACGACGCGCTCCGCCTGCTTCACGGTCCGCACGAACGGCACCATGATCTCGACGTTGGCGAGGCCCATCTCGTCACGCACGCGCTTGAGCGCGATGCACTCCATCTCGAACGCCTGCGCGAAGTCGTCGGCGATGTAGCGCGATGCGCCGCGGAAACCCAGCATCGGGTTTTCCTCGTCCGGCTCGTAGCGCGAACCGCCGATCAGCTTCTTGTACTCGTTCGACTTGAAGTCGGACATCCGCACGATCACGGGCTTCGGGTAGAACGCCGCGGCGATCGTCGCGATGCCTTCCGTCAGCTTGTCGACGTAGAACGCACGCGGCGACGCATGGCCGCGCGCAACGCTCTCGACCGCCTTCTTCAGATCCTGATCAATGTTCGGGTACTCGAGGATCGCCTTCGGGTGCACGCCGATGTTGTTGTTGATGATGAACTCGAGACGCGCGAGGCCGACACCGGCGTTCGGCAGCTGCGAGAAGTCGAACGCGAGCTGCGGGTTGCCGACGTTCATCATGATCTTCACCGGGATTTCCGGCAGTTCGCCGCGCTGCACTTCGGTGACTTCCGTCTCGAGCAGCCCGTCGTAGATCTTGCCTTCGTCGCCTTCCGCGCACGACACCGTGACGAGCGCGCCGTCCTTCAGCACGTCGGTCGCATCGCCGCAGCCGACGACTGCCGGCACGCCGAGCTCACGCGCGATGATCGCCGCGTGGCAGGTCCGGCCGCCGCGGTTCGTGACGATCGCCGCCGCGCGCTTCATCACCGGCTCCCAGTTCGGGTCGGTCATGTCGGCCACCAGCACGTCGCCCGGCTGCACGCGTTCCATTTCCGACGGATCCTGGATCACGCGCACGGGGCCCGCGCCGATCTTCTGGCCGATCGCACGGCCCGTTGCCAGCACCTGCGACTGCCCCTTCAGCTTGAAGCGCTGCTCGGCCTTGCCGCTTGCCTGGCTCTTCACCGTTTCCGGACGCGCCTGCAGGATGAAGATCTTGCCGTCGCGGCCGTCCTTGCCCCACTCGATGTCCATCGGACGCTGGTAGTGCTTCTCGATGATCACCGCGTACTTCGCCAGCTCGATCACGTCCTCGTCGGTGATCGAGTAGCGATTGCGCTGCTCGTGCGCCACGTCGACCGTCTTCACGCGGCCCGGCTCGCCCGGCTGCGTGAACTCCATCTTGATCAGCTTCGAGCCGATCGAGCGACGGATGATCGGGTACTTGTCCTGCGCGAGCGTGGTCTTGAACACATAGAACTCGTCCGGGTTCACCGCGCCCTGCACGACCGTTTCGCCCAGGCCGTAGCTCGACGTGATGAACACGGCGTCCTTGAAGCCCGACTCGGTGTCGATCGTGAACATCACGCCGGCTGCGCCGACGTCCGAACGGACCATGCGCTGCACGCCGGCCGACAGTGCGACTTCGGCGTGCGTGAAGCCCTTGTGCACGCGATACGAGATCGCGCGGTCGTTATACAGCGATGCGAACACGTGCTTCATGCGATCGAGCACGTCCTCGACGCCGACGACGTTCAGGTACGACTCCTGCTGGCCCGCGAACGATGCGTCGGGCAGGTCTTCCGCGGTCGCGGACGAGCGCACGGCGAACGACAGCTCGCCCGGCGAGCCGTTCTTCAGGACTTCGAACTGCTCGCGGATTTCCTGCTCGAGGCGCGACTGCATCGGCGCGTCGACGATCCACTTGCGGATCTCCGCGCCGGCTTCGGCAAGCGCCTTCACGTCGTCGATGTCGAGCGACTCGAGACGCTTCGCGATGCGGTCGGTAAGGTCGTTGTGCGTGAGGAAATCGCGGAACGCGAGCGCGGTCGTGGCAAAACCGGTGGGAACGCGCACGCCTGCCGACGCAAGCTGGCTGATCATCTCGCCGAGCGACGCATTCTTGCCGCCCACGATTTCCACATCGGTCATCCGCAACTGCTCGAACGGAATTACATACGCCTGGTCCTTTGCGACGTTTGCTGCGTTAGTCATACAAGCCCCTAAGTGTGAAAAAAATGCTCGATCGCGCAAGTGGGCTCGGACGCGGGCGCTTGCAAAAAGGCGCGGCGCGTCTTGCGCAACCTGTTAGATAAACAATCGCGGCTTCGGAGATTCTTCCGACCCGATTTGCAAAAATCCCGGCAGAAAGGCGAGGCTTGCAGCCACATCGCCGAACTTGCCGGGAATTTTCGATTACTTGCGGCCGGGATCCGGCGCGATTCGCGCACTGTCCCCGCAATTGCTTATCCAACAGGTTGCCGCTATTCTACCGTGCCGGCTGCCGGATGTGGCGCGACCTTGTCGCAGCATCGTCATTGCATCTGCATTGCGTCTGGAATGCGACCTCCAGCCGCCCGCGCAACCGCCCTTCACGTTCGACGCCCAGATTCATGCTGCCTACCGTTTTCATCGTCTCCGACGGCACCGGGATCACTGCCGAAACCTTCGCGCATTCGATCCTCTCCCAGTTCGACCAGAAATTCCGCCTCGTGCGCGTGCCGTTCGTCGATTCGCTCGACAAGGCGTATTCGACCGTCGAGAAGATCAACGAGGCCGCCGTGCACGACGGCCGCCGCTCGATCGTGTTCACGACGCTCGTCGACAGCGAGTCGAACGAGATCGTCAAGCGCTCGAACGCGCTCGTGCTCGACATGTTCCAGCGCTTCGTCGAGCCGCTCGAGCAGGAACTGCAGCTGAAATCGAGCCACGCGATGGGCCGCGGCCACCAGAATGCGGACACCGAGGAGTACAAGACGCGGATCGAGGCGATCAACTTCTCGCTCGCGCACGACGACGGCCAGTCGAACCGCAACCTGTCGGAGGCCGACGTGATCCTGGTCGGCGTGTCGCGCAGCGGCAAGACCCCGACGAGCCTGTATCTCGCGATGCAGTACGGCGTGAAGGCCGCGAACTATCCGCTGATTCCGGAGGATTTCGAGCGCGGCAAGCTGCCGTCGGCGCTCTCCCCGCATCGCGACAAGCTGTTCGGGCTGTCGATCGACCCGCAGCGCCTGTCGGAGATCCGCAACGAGCGCCGGCCCGGCAGCAAGTACGCGGCGCCCGAGAACTGCCGCTACGAGATCAACGAGGCCGAGGCGATGATGCGCCGCGAAGGGATCAAGTGGCTGTCGTCGACGCACAAGTCGATCGAGGAGATCGCGACGACGATCCTGCAGGAAATCCGCCTCGAGCGTCAGTCGTACTGACGCGGCGCGACCGTCCACGCAGGACGGTCCGCCCGGATAAGCAAAAGGCCGCGTTCGATCGATACGCGGCCTTTTTCCATGGGTTTGACAGTTCGACGGCGGTGCGGCGTCGCCGCCCCGCACCGTCACGTGCGGCGCTGCTGCCGCACCTGCTCGAACAGACAGACGGCCGCCGCGGCTGCGACGTTCAGCGACTCCATCCCGCCCGGCTGCGGAATCGTCACGCGATGCGTCGCGGCGTCGCGCCAGAATGCCGACACGCCGGCGCCCTCGTTGCCGAACACCCAGACGACCGGCCCGGCCAGGTCGCAATCGTAGATTGCCTGCGCGCCATGCGAATCCGTCAGCGCGACCGGCACGCCGATCCGCCGGCCAAGCGCATCCGCTTCGACGTCCTCATGGATCGTCAGCAGGAAATGCGCACCCATGCCCGAGCGCAGCACCTTCGACGACCACGCGTACGCAGTGCCCGGTGCGCAGAACACGTGCTTCACGCCGGCCGCCGCCGCGCTGCGCAGGATCGAGCCGACGTTGCCGGCGTCCTGCACACCGTCGAGCACGACCGACGTATCGGCCACGCGTGCGGGCAGCGGCTCGGACGGCCGGTCGACGAGCAGCAGGAAGCCGACCCCGTTGACGACATTCGACAGCTGTCCGAACAGCGCATCGGGCAACGTGACGAGCCGGTGCGCGTCGATGCGCGCGACGATTGCCTGTGCCTCGTCGTGGCCCAATGCGCCTTCGGTCGCGATGCACAGCTCGGGGGTCGCGCCCGTGTCAAGATACGCGCTTGCGAGGTGGAATCCCTCGAGCAGCGCCTGGCCGCTGCGGCGCTGATGGGGCGTCGAACCCGCGAGCGCCTTCAGGCGCTTGTACAGCGGGTTGTCGCGTGAAGTAATGACTTTCATCGAATCATGTCGAGTGCCGCGCGGACCGGCGCGAACGTGCGCCGATGCGCTTCGCACGGCCCGTGCTCGCGCAGCGCGGCAAGGTGTTTCGCGGTGCCGTAGCCCGCATGCACGTTGAATCCGTAGACCGGGAAGCGCGCGTGCAGGTCGACGAGCATGCGGTCACGCGTGACCTTCGCGAGAATCGACGCCGCCGAGATGCTCGGCACCAGCGCGTCGCCGCTGACGATCGCCTCGGCGCGCACCGACAGCGTCGGGCAGCGGTTGCCGTCGATCTGCGCAAGCGTCGGCGCGACCGCGAGCCCTTCGACGGCCCGCTTCATCGCGAGCATGGTCGCGTGCAGGATGTTCAGCGTGTCGATTTCCTCGACGCTCGCCGACGCGATGCAGTACGCAAGCGAACGCCCGACGATCAGCTCGTACAGCGCGTCGCGCTTTTTCGCGGAGAGCGCCTTCGAATCGTCGAGCCCGTCGATCGGCTGTGCGGGATCGAGGATCACCGCGGCGGCCACCACCGGGCCCGCGAGCGGTCCGCGGCCGGCCTCGTCGACGCCACAGACGATCTCGTCGGGCCGGCTGAAGTCGAAGCCGCCCTGCGCGTCGGCCGGCGCGCGGCGACGCGTTGCACGTGCAGCCGTCATGCGCCGCGCCCCTTGCGCTGTTCGAGCACGCGAACGACCGCTTCGGCGGCCTTCGCGGCTGTGTTCTGCCGCAGCGTATGATGCATTTCGGTAAAGATTTCAGTGAGTGTGCGGCGGTTCGCGTCGTCGCGCAGCTGCGTGAGCGTCGCGTCGGCCAGCGCCTCCGGCGTCGCGAAATGCTGCAGCAGCTCCGGCACGACGAAGCGCCCTGCGAGGATGTTCGGCAGGCCGACATACGGCAGGTAGCCCTGCCGGCGCATGATCTGTCCGGTCAGCCAGGGCACCTTGTACGAGATCACCATCGGCTTCTTCAGCAGCGCGGCCTCGAGCGTCACGGTGCCGCTCTTGACGAGAATCGCGTCCGCCGCCGTCATCGCGACCTGCGCGCTGCCATCGGTGATCGTCAGCGCGAGTTGCGGGTGCGCGTCGACGAGTGGCTTCAGCAACTCGCGCAGCGCCGGCGTCGCCGCCGGCATCACGAAGCGCACGCCCGGCTCGCGCTGCTGCATCAGCGCCATCGCCGCGAAGAACGTCGGGCCGATCAGCGAGATTTCCGAGCGCCGGCTGCCGGGCAGCACTGCAATCACCGGGCCGTCCGCGGGGAAGCCGAGCGCAATCCGCGCGCCCTGCATATCGGGCTCGAGCGGAATCTCGTCGGCGAGCGGATGGCCGACATAGGTCGACGCGACACCCGCCTTGTCGAGAATCGCTGGCTCGAACGGGAACAGGCACAGCATGTGATCGACCGATTTCGCGATCTTCTTGATCCGGCCGCCCCGCCATATCCAGATCGACGGACACACGAAGTGGACCACCGGAATGCCCGCGTCGCGCACCGTCTGCTCGACGTTGAAGTTGAAGTCCGGCGCGTCGACGCCGATATACGCGTCCGGCCGCTCGGCGAGCAGCTGGCGCTTCAGCTCGCCGCGAATCCGCAGGATCTCGGGAATCTGCCCCAACGCCTCGACATAGCCGCGCACCGTCAGCTTGTCCATCTGCCAGTGCGAGTCGAAGCCTTGCGCGATCATCCGCTGGCCGCCGATCCCGTAATAGTGGGCCGACGCCGGCAGCCGCTCGCGCAGCCCGCCAAGCAGCGAAGCCGCGAGCAGGTCGCCCGACGGCTCGCCTGCCACCATCGCGAGCCGCAACTGGTTGGTCGTGAGTGGCATCGCTTAGCGGATGATGCCGCGCTGGGACGCGTCGATGAACGCGACGAGCGCCTTGACCGGCGCGTCGCCGTCGCCGCCGGCTTCCGCCAGCTCGCGCAGCTGTACCTTCGCTTCCTCGAGCGACAGGCCGTTCTTGTACAGCAGCCGGTACGCGCTGCGCAGCGCCGAGATCGCATCGGCCGAGAAACCGCGGCGGCGCAGCCCTTCGACGTTGATGCCGTGCGGCTCCGCCTTGTTGCCGGCCGCGATCACGAACGGCGGCACATCCTGCACGAGCGCCGATGCGCCACCGAGCATCGAGTGCGCGCCGATGCGCACGAACTGGTGCACGCCCGACATGCCGCCGACGATCGCCCAGTCGCCGATCTCGACGTGGCCCGCCATCTGCGCGTTGCTCGACAGGATCACATTGCTGCCGACCCGGCAGTCGTGGCCGATGTGCACATAGGCCATGATCCAGTTGTCGTCGCCGAGCGTCGTAACGCCCGCATCCTGCACGGTGCCCGTATGGATCGTCGTGAATTCGCGGATCGTGTTGCGGTTGCCGATCACGAGCCGGGTCGGCTCGTCCTTGTACTTCATGTCCTGCGGCCGGCCGCCGACCGACGCGTAATGGCCGATGCGGTTGTCCTCGCCGATCGTCGTGTGGCCTTCGATCACGCTGTGCGAACCGATCGTGGTGCGCGCGCCGATCGTGACGTGCGGGCCGACGATCGCGTACGGGCCGATCTCGACCGATTCGTCGATCTGCGCGCCCGGCTCGACAATCGCCGTGGGATGAATCCTGGTCATGCGCCGTTGCCTCTCAGTGTGAGTAGTCGCGTTGCGTTGCGATGCGTGCCGCGTCGCTCAGGGCGCCGCGTCGGCCGTCTTGACCGTGCACATCAGCTCGGCTTCCGCCGCCACCTTGCCGTCCACTTCCGCCACCGCCTTGAACTTCCAGATGCCGCGGATGTAGCGTTCGAACGTCACGTTCAGAATCAGCTGGTCGCCCGGCTCGACCGGACGCTTGAAGCGCGCGCCGTCGATCCCGACGAAGTAGTACAACGTGTTCTCCGGATCCTTCGGCTGCTCTTCCGAGAACGTCAGCAGCGCCGCGGCCTGCGCGAGCGCTTCGAGAATCAGCACCCCCGGCATCACCGGCCGCTTCGGGAAATGCCCCTGGAAGAACGGCTCGTTGATCGACACGTTCTTCAGCGCTTTGATGCCCTTGTGCGGCTCGAGTTCGAGCACGCGGTCGACGAGCAGAATCGGGTAGCGATGCGGCAGCAGCGTGAGGATCTTGTGGATGTCGAGATTGATTTTTTCAGTGCTCATGATGGTTCGTCTCACGCAGAGGCTGCGCGGTGGTGAAGCAAATGCCGATGCGGGCCGGCGCCCGGCCCTGTCGATCGAACCGGGCGGTACGCGCTGTTCCTGCCCGGTTCATGGTGTCGCATGGTGTCGGTTATGCGTCCGTGTCGCCGCCCTTGGCGGCCAGCGCGGTTTCGAGCGCCTTGATGCGGTCGCGCAGCTTGTCGAGGTTGCGCACGAGCGCGGCGCTCTTGTTCCAGTCGCCGTGCTCGACGGCGGGAAACGCGCTCGTGTAGATGCCCGCCTTCGGCAGCGACTTCGACACGCCCGACTTCGCGGTGACGATCACGTAGTCGCCGAGCGTCACGTGGCCGGCGATGCCGACCGCGCCGCCGATCATGCAGTGGCGGCCGATCGTCGTGCTGCCGGCGATGCCCGCGCAGCCGGCGATCACCGTGTACGCGCCGATCCGGCAGTTGTGGCCGATCTGGACCAGGTTGTCGATCTTCACGCACTCGTCGATCACCGTGTCGGCCATCGCGCCGCGGTCGATCGTCGTGTTCGCGCCGATTTCGACGTCCGGGCCGATCGACACGCCGCCGACCTGCGGAATCTTGACCCAGCTGCCGGTGCGCGCATCGCCGTCGCCGACGAAATCCGGTGCGAAGCCGAAACCGTCGGAACCGATCACCGCGCCCGAGTGGATGATCACACGCGGGCCGATCCGGCAGCCGTGATAGACCGACACGTTCGGATACAGGTGGGAACCGGCGCCGATCTTCGTGCCGCGACCGACGAACACGTTCGCGTCGAGCTGCACGCCGTCCTCGATCACCGCGCCCGCCTCGATCGTCACGTGCGGACCGATCACCGCGGTCGCGGCGACCTGCGCGGCCGGATCGATCGTCGCGCCCGGATGCACGCCCGCGGCGCGCGGCGGCGTGGCGAGGTCGATGAACATCTGTGCGACGCGCGCGAAATACGCGTACGGATTCGGCGTCACGATGAACGTGCGGCCGTTTGCGGCCGCGCCGAGCTTGTCCAGATCCTTCGGCGCGATCAGCACCGCGCCTGCACGGGTCGTCTCGACCTGCGACAGATATTTCGGGTTCGCGAGGAACGCGAGCTGCTGGGGGGCGGCCTGGTCGAGCGGCGCAAGGCCGCTGACCTGGCACTGGCGGTCGCCGACGATCTCGCCGCCGAACCGCTTTACGAGTTCCTCAAGCGTCAATGCCATTCGTCGTCTGCTCCGTTCAGTTCAGCGAGCCGGACGCGAGCGCCTTGAGCACCTTGTCGGTGATGTCGATGCGCGGGCTGACGTACACGGCTTCCTGCACGATCAGGTCGTAGTTCTGCTGTTCGGCGATCTGCTTGATGACCTTGTTCGCACGCTCGAGCACGGCCGCCAGCTCTTCATTGCGGCGCTGGTTCAGGTCCTCGCGGAACTCGCGCTGCTTGCGCTGGAAATCGGTGTCGAGCTGCGCGAGATCGCGCTGCTTCTGCGCGCGGTCGGCCGGCGACAGCGATGCGCCGTTCTTGTCGAGCGAGTCCGACATCGACTTCAGGCGCGCCGCCAGCTCCTGCAGATCCTTGTCGCGCTTCGCGAACTCGGCTTCGAGCTTCGTCTGCGCCGCCTTCGCGGGCACGGACTCGCGCAGGATCCGATCCGAATTGACCGCCGCGATGCGGGCGACGTCCTGTGCGTGCACCGTCGCCGCGCCCAAGGCCAGCGCAACGGTCAGCGCACACATCACTCGTTTCGAAAACTTACCGGTTAGCAAAATTACCCTCTCGTGCTGTTGTCATGAGCGTTCGTCAGAACGCCGTCCCGATCTGGAACTGGAATTTCTGGTACTGGTCGCCTTCGTGCTTCTGCAGCGGGAAGCCGAGGCTCAGCTTGAGCGGGCCGATCGGCGAAATCCACGCGAGACCGACACCGTAGCCGTAACGCAGGCCGTTCGCGCCCGTGCTGGTGCCGCCCGGTGCGTTGCCCCAGACGTTACCGCCGTCGAGGAACGTGAACACGCGCAGCGTGCGGTCGTAGCCGGTGCCCGGCAGCGGGAACGTCAGCTCGATGTTGCCGACGACCATCTTCGAGCCGCCGATCGGGTCGTTCGTCTTCGTGTCGCGCGGGCCCAGCGAGCTCGGCTCGTAGCCACGCACAGAGCCGATACCGCCCGCGTAGTAGTTCTTGAAGATCGGGTACGGATTGCCGATACCGTTGCCGTAGCCGCCCTGCAGGTTCATGCCCAGGATGAAGCCGCGCGAGAACGAGTAGTAATACTGCGCCTGCAGGTCAGCCTTGTAGTACTGGATCTTGCCGACCGGCACGCCGTACTCCATGTTCGCCTGCGTGAAGTAGCCACGGCTCGGAATCAGCGCGCTGTCGCGCGCGTCGCGCGACCACGCGACCGTCAGCGGCACCGTGTTCGACACGCGGCCGAACTGGTTCACGTAATCCTGGTAGCTCTGCGGCGTGTTCGAATCGACGTCGAGACGGTTCTGCTCGAAGCCCGCGCCAAAGTAGACGGTGTCGACTTCCGAGAACGGAATGCCGAACTTCAGGTTGCCGCCCGCGCTGACGATCTTGAAGCTCGAGCTCGTCGAATAATAGAGCGGCTGGTACGTGCGGTAGTAGACGTCGGTGATCCGCTTGATGCCGTCGACCGTGAAGTACGGGTCGACCTGCGTGACGGTCAGCGTCCGGTAGCTCTTCGCGGTGTTGACGTTCACCGCGAGGCTCGTGCCCGAGCCGAATACGTTGTCCTGCGACACGCCCGCCGACAGCACGACCTTGTCCGTCGACGAGAAGCCTGCGCCCAGCGTGATCGCGCCGGTCGGCTTTTCCGCGACCTTGATGTTCACGTCGACCTGGTCGTTCGTGCCTTCGACCGGCACCGTCGTCACGTCGACGTCGGTGAAGTAGCCGAGACGGTTCACGCGGTCCTTCGACAGCGCGAGGCGGTTCGAATCGAACCACGAACTCTCGAGCTGGCGCATTTCGCGGCGCACGACCTCGTCGCGCGTGCGCGTGTTGCCGACGACGTTGACGCGGCGCACGTACACGCGGCGGCTCGGATCGACGACGAGCGTCAGGTTCACCTTGTGGTTCGCCTGATCGATGTCCGGCTGCGCGTTGACGGTCGCGAATGCGTAGCCGTATTCGCCGAGCTTGTCGACGATCGCCTTCGTCGTCTGCTGCAGCTTCTCGGCCGAGAAGCGGTCGCCCGGCTTGACCTTGACGAGCTTGGTCAGCTCGGCCTCGCGGTCGAGCAGGTTGCCCGCGAGCTTGATGCCGGACACCGTGTACGGTTCGCCTTCGTGCAGCGTGACCGTCAGGTACATGTCCTTCTTGTCCGGCGAGATCGACACCTGGGTCGACTCGATGTTGAATTCGAGGTAGCCGCGGTTCAGGTAGTACGAGCGCACGGCCTCGAGGTCGCCCGTGAGCTTTTCCTTCGAGTACAGGTCGTTCTTCGTGTACCAGGAGAACCAGTTCGGCGTCGACAGCTGCATCTCGTCGCGCAGCGTGCTCGTCTTGAACGCCTTGTTGCCGATGAAGTTGATCTGGCGGATCTTCGCGCTCGGGCCTTCGGCCACGGCGAACAGGATCGACACGCGGTTCGCGTCGACCGGCGTGACCGTCGTCTTGACCTCGGCCGCGTAGAAGCCGCGCGTCAGGTACTGGCGCTTGAGCTCCTGCTCCGCCTTGTCGACGAGCGCCTTGTCGTAGTAGCGGCCGTCCGCGAGACCGACCGCGCGCAGCGCCTTCGTCAGGTTGTCCTTGTCGAATTCCTTCGTGCCGGTGAAGTCGATCGACGCGATCGCCGGACGCTCCTGCACCTGCACGATCACGACGTTGCCCTGGGTGGCGATGCGCACGTCGTTGAAAAAGCCCGTCGCGTACAGCGCGCGGATTGCTTCGGATGCCTTGTCGTCGTTGAACGTGTCGCCTTGCTTGATCGGCAGGTAGGCAAACACGGAACCGGGTTCGACGCGCTGCAAGCCCTCGATCTTGATGTCTTGCACCACGAACGGTGCCGCTGCATGCGCCGCGAGGCCGTGCGCAGCGAGCGCCGCCGCTGCGACTGTCTTAGGTACAAAGCGATGAGGTTTGAACAACATGCATCCCCAATATTTAGCTGCATCGAATCAGGCGGCTGCCCTGCGGCCGCCGCCTGACGCTTCAGAAATGGATTAACCGAGCCAGATCGTTGAACAGCGCGATCGCCGACAATGCGACGATGCAGATCAACCCGGCTCTTTGCAGAATCAGCTGCCAGCGCTCCGATACGGCTTTACCGGTCGCGGCTTCAACCAGATAATATAACAGATGCCCCCCGTCCAAAACGGGAATCGGCAACAAGTTAAGTACGCCAAGGCTAATGCTGACAAGGGCGAGGAACGACAGGAACGCCGACGGACCGAGCCGCGCGCTCTTGCCTGCATAGTCAGCAATCGTCACCGGGCCGGACAGGTTCTTCAGCGATGCGTCGCCGGTGATCATCCGCCCGAACATCCGCAGCGAATACACCGAGATGTCCCACGTGCGGCGTGCGCCGAGCTTCAGGCTCTCGAGCGGCCCGTAGCGCACGTCGACGCTCGGGGTGTGCATCGACAGCGCGGCGCCGATGCGGCCGACCTGCTGCCCGGTTTCGTCGTCGCGCTGCACTTGCGGCACGATCGTGACCGTCTGCGTCGCCCCGCCGCGCCCGATGCTGAGCGTGAGCGGCTTGCCCGCATGGTGTTTCACGGCGTCGATGAAGCGCGACGCGCCGCCGATCCGCTCGCCGTCGAGCGCGAGCAGCGTATCGCCGCCCTTCAGGCCGGCCCGCTCGGCCGCGCTGCCCGGCTGCACCGACGCGACCGACAGCGCGCCGCCGCCCGTATCGAAGCCGAGCCGCAGCATGAAATCGTCGTCGAGCGCGTTTTCCGGCACATGGCGCAGGTCGACGCGGAAATCGTAGGTCGACGCACCGCCATCGCGGGCGCCCAGCACGACTTCCCGATGATCGAATGCGGCGGCGAGGAGCTTCCAGCGCAGGTCCGACCACGAGCGCACCGGCTGTGCGTCGCCGCCCTGCGCGTCGCGGATCGACACGATCGTCTCGCTGCCGTCGAAGCCGGCCCGGGCCGCGACCGTGCCGGCCGCCGGCGGCGCGATGATCGCCGCGGGTTCGGTCACGCCGGTTGCGAAAACAACGGAAAACAGTGCGATTGCCAGCAGGAAGTTGGCAATCGGCCCGGCCACCACGATCGCGATGCGCTTGCCGACCGACTGGCGATTGAACGCCTGCCCGAGCTCTTCCGGCTTTACGCCGGGGCCTGGATCGCGCTCGTCGAGCATCTTCACGTAGCCGCCGAGCGGCAGCGCGGACAGCGTCCACTCGGTGCCCGTCTTGCGGCTGACCCACCGTGCGACCGGCTGGCCGAAGCCGATCGAGAAACGGAGCACCTTCACGCCGCACCAGCGCGCGACGCGATAATGCCCGTACTCATGCACGACGACCAGTACCCCGATCGCCACTGCAAACGCGATCAGTTCAACCAGCACGTTCATGAGCACCTCATTCAGGCAGTGCGCTCCACGCGTGGCGCAGGCGCTTTGGCAATGATCTCGGCGGCGAGGCGGCGTGCCTCGGCATCCGCCGCCAGGACGTCGTCGAGCCCGTTCGGCGCGCGGTTCGGCAGTGCGTTGAGGACTGCGTCGACCGTCGACGCGATCGCCATGAAGCCGATCCGGCGCTCGAGAAACGCTTCGACCGCGATCTCGTTCGCCGCGTTCAACGCGGCGCTCGCGATGCCGCCTTCAGCCAGCGCCTTCAGCGCGAGCGCGAGGCACGGGAAGCGCGCGTAGTCGGGCTTCTCGAACGACAGCTGCGCGATCTGCGCGAGGTCGAGCTGCTCGACGCCCGCGTCGACGCGGTCCGGGTAGGCGAGCGCGTGCGCGATCGGCGTGCGCATGTCGGGGTTGCCGAGCTGCGCGAGCACCGAGCCGTCGCGGTACGACACGAGCGAATGGATCACGCTCTGCGGATGGATCAGCACGTCGATCCGGTCGCCCGGCAGCCCGAAGATCCAGTGCGCCTCGATCACCTCGAGGCCCTTGTTCATCATCGTCGCGGAATCGACCGAGATCTTGCGGCCCATCACCCAGTTCGGATGCTTGCATGCCTGGTCGGGCGTCACGTCGACGAGCGTCGCCGGCTCGCGGGTGCGGAACGGGCCGCCCGACGCGGTCAGGATGATCTTCGCGATCCCGCCGTGCTCGGCCGCGTCGCGCGGCATGCACTGGAAGATCGCGTTGTGCTCGCTGTCGACCGGCAGCAGGATCGCGCCGTGGTCGCGCACCGCGTCCATGAAGATCGCGCCCGACATCACGAGCGATTCCTTGTTCGCGAGCAGGATGCGCTTGCCGGCACGCGCGGCCGCGAGGCTCGGTGCGAGGCCGGCCGCGCCGACGATCGCCGCGACGACGGTGTCGCACTGGTCGCTCTTCGACACGTCGACGAGCGCCTGCGGCCCGTAGGCCACCTCGGTCTTGCTGCCGGCCGCGCGCAGTTGCGCTTCGACCTGCGCGGCCGTCCCGGCATCGCCGACCACGGCCACTTCGGGCGCGAAGCGCAGGCACTGGGCGACCAGCTTGTCGCCGTTGCGGTGCGCCGTCAGCGCGTAAACCGAAAAGCGCTCCGGATGGCGCGCGACCACGTCGAGCGTGCTGTCTCCGATCGAGCCCGTGGAACCGAGCAATGTCAGGCGTTTTTGCATAACAGAAGTGTAGGTTTTAACCGTGAAACAGCAGCATCGCGAGCGGCAGCACGGGCAGCAGCGCGTCGACGCGGTCGAGCACACCGCCGTGTCCCGGCAGGAGCCCGCTCGAGTCCTTCACACCGGCCTGGCGCTTCAGCAGCGACTCGAACAGGTCGCCGATCACGCTGTACGCGACGAGCAGCGTCAGTGCGGCCCAGGCGCCCGGCCCGCCGAACTGCGCGGCAAAGGCGGAAAAAAGTGTCGGCTCGAACAGGTGCGCGGCCATCGCGACGCTCGCGACGATCATCACGGCGAGCCAGCCGCCGACGGCCCCTTCCCAGCTCTTCCCGGGGCTGATCGTCACTGCGAGTTTACGCTTCCCGAAGGCCTTGCCCGCGAAATATGCGCCGATGTCGGCCAGCCAGACGACGAGCAGCAGCGACAGCACGAACGGCACGCCCTGCGCGCGCGCGGCGACGAGCGCATGCCAGCAGGCCGCGAAGATCACGACGCCGGCCACCAGCAGGAATGGCCGCCATACGCCGCCGGCGAGCACCGGCTTGCGACTGAGCGTGAACGGGCCGACCAGCAGCCAGAACACGCCGGCTGCCGCAAAAAGGGGACGGGATGTGGCATCGCCGACGCCGAGCCGGGTGGTCGCGAACAGCGCCAGCGCGGCAACGGCCGCGTAGACGATCGGGCCGGCGCCGCGCAGCTTCAGCAGGCGCGCCCATTCCCACGCGGCGAACACCAGCACGACGCCGATCAGCGCGCCGAACGCCATCAACGGCGCGAACAGTGTGACCGGCAGCAGCACCGCCAGCAGCACGATCGCCGTGATTACACGGGTTTTCAGCATGAAAGGGAGTCGGCGTTCTGCGACTGCGACTCGACCTGCGCGCTCGTGCGTCCGAACCGGCGCTCGCGCTCGGTGTACGACGCCAGCGCGTCGGCCAGCGCGGCACCGTCGAAATCCGGCCAGTATTTGTCGGTGAAATAGAATTCGGCGTACGCGAGCTGCCACAGCAGGAAGTTGCTGATGCGCTGCTCACCGCCGGTGCGGATGAAGAGATCGGGTTCCGGCGCGTAGGCCATCGCCAGGTGGGGCGCGAACGATGCCTCGCTGATTTCCACCTCGCGGCCCTCGCGCAATGCCTGCTCGACGAGTTTCTTCGTCGCCTGCAGGATGTCCCACCGGCCGCCGTAGTTCGCGGCGATGGTGAGCGTGAGGCGCGTATTGCGCGCGGTCTTGGTTTCGGCGCGGCGGATCAGGTCGCGGATGCGCGGCTCGAAACGATCGAGATCGCCGACCACGCGCAGGCGGATCCCGTTCGCATGGAGCTTGCCGACCTCGCGCTCGAGCGCGGTGATGAACAGACGCATCAGGAACGACACTTCGTCGTTCGGCCGCCGCCAGTTTTCCGAGCTGAACGCGAACAGCGTCAGGTATTCGACGCCGGCACGCGCGCAGCCTTCGACGACCGCCCGCACGGCGTCCACGCCGCGGGTATGCCCCGCGACGCGCGGCAGGCGGCGTTCGGTCGCCCAACGGCCGTTGCCGTCCATGATGATCGCGATGTGACGCGGCACGACGCCGACGTCAGGCACGCGAACGGTAGAGCTGGTATAGGTCATGGCCGTTGAGACTGTAATGCGGGAAGAAGGCTGCACGCGAGGACGGTCGTCAGACCGTCATGATCTCGGCTTCCTTGCTCTGCACGAGCTTGTCGATTTCGGCGACGTGCTTGTCGGTCAGCTTCTGCACGTCGTCGCCGGCACGGCGCTCGTCGTCTTCCGAGATTTCCTTGTCCTTCACGAGCTTCTTGAGCGCTTCGTTCGCGTCGCGGCGCAGGTTGCGGATCGCGACCTTGGCGGTCTCGCCTTCGCTCTTGACGACCTTCGTCAGCTCGCGGCGGCGCTCTTCCGTCAGCGGCGGCATCGGCACGCGGATCAGGTCGCCGGACGTCGCAGGGTTCAGGCCGAGGTCGGCTTCGCGGATCGCCTTCTCGACCTTCTGGACCATGTTCTTTTCCCACGGCTGCACGCCGATCGTGCGCGCGTCGACGAGCGTCAGGTTGGCCACCTGCGAGATCGGCACCATCGAGCCGTAGTAGTCGACCTGCACGTGATCGAGCAGGCCCGTGTGCGCACGACCCGTGCGGATCTTCGCCAGATCGTTCTTGAACGCTTCGATCGAGCGCTGCATCTTCTGCTCTACGCCCTTCTTGACATCAGCGACACTCATTTTCAACCTCCGAACCTTCAAATCTTCAATGAACGCGGGCCAGCGCGCGCCCGACGGCACCGCGCCGGTCACCCGCGCCGGCAGCCCGCATCCGCGGGAGTTTACACGTGGACGAGCGTACCTTCGTCCTCGCCCAGCACGATGCGCTTGAGCGCGCCCGGCTTGTTGATCGAAAACACGCGAATCGGCAGCTTCTGGTCGCGGCAGAGCGCGAACGCGGTCGCGTCCATCACCTGCAGGTTGCGGCTGATCGCCTCGTCGAAGGTGATCGTCGTGTAACGCGTGGCCGACGAATCCTTCTTCGGATCGGCGGAATATACACCGTCGACCTTCGTCGCCTTCAGCACGACCTCCGCACCCACTTCCGAACCGCGCAGCGCAGCGGCCGTGTCGGTCGTGAAGAACGGGTTGCCGGTACCGGCCGCGAAGATCACCACCCGGCCCTCCTCGAGCTGGCGGATCGCACGCGGACGGATGTACGGCTCGACGACCTGGTCCATCCGCAGCGCCGACTGCACGCGCGCCTCGATGCCCGCGTGGCGCATCGCGTCCTGCAGCGCCAGCGCGTTCATCATCGTCGCCAGCATCCCCATGTAGTCGGCCGTCGCACGGTCCATGCCTGCCGCGCCGCCCGCGACGCCGCGGAAAATATTACCGCCCCCGATCACCACCGCGAGCTGCGTGCCGAGACGCACGACTTCGGCAATGTCGGCCACCATCCGTTCGATCGTAGCGCGATTGATGCCGAAGGCATCGTCGCCCATCAGCGCTTCGCCGGAGAGTTTGAGGAGGACGCGTTTATAGGCATTGGGCATAGGGGCTTCCGAGCGACGAGAGGATGACAAGCACGAACTGTAGGGGCGAAATACTGATTCGGGCAAGCGCCGCCGGCCAGACCGGACCTGCCGGCCAGCCGGCGGCGCCGCCGGCCGCGGCGGGACGGACGCCCGCCGCGGGTATTGCTGGACTGCGACTGCTTACTGCTGCTTTGCTGCTGCGACTTGCGCGGCCACTTCGGCGGCGAAGTCGTCCTGGCGCTTCTCGATGCCTTCGCCGACGACGAACAGCGAGAACTTCTGCACTGCGGCATTCGCTGCCTTCAGCATCTGCTCGATCGTCTGCTTGTCGTTCTTCACGAACGTCTGGTTCAGCAGCGACACTTCCTTCAGGAACTTCTGGACGCTGCCATCGACCATCTTCGCGACGATCTCGGCCGGCTTGCCCGATTCCGCAGCCTTCTGCTCGGCCACGCGGCGTTCCGTCTCGATCAGCTCGGCCGGCACGTCAGCCGACGACAGCGCGACCGGCTTCATTGCCGCGACGTGCATCGCGACGTCCTTGCCGACCTGCTCGTCCGCACCCGTGTACTCGACGATCACGCCGATACGCGCGCCGTGCAGGTACGTTGCGATCTGGTTCGCGGTTTCGTAGCGGACGAAACGGCGGATCGACACGTTCTCGCCGATCTTGCCGATCAGCGCCAGGCGCACTGCGTCGACCGTCGAGCCTTCCAGCGGCAGCGCCGACAGCGCAGCCACGTCGGCCGGGTTCTGCGTCGCGACGAGTTCGGCGACGGTCTTCGAGAACGCGAGGAAGTCGTCGTTCTTCGCGACGAAGTCGGTTTCGCAGTTCAGTTCGACGAGCGCGCCGGCATTGCCGCCGACGAACGATGCGACGACGCCTTCGGCCGTCACGCGCGATGCCGCCTTGCTCGCCTTGTTGCCGAGCTTGACGCGCAGCAGCTCTTCAGCCTTGGCCAGATCGCCGTCGGCTTCCGTCAGCGCCTTCTTGCACTCCATCATCGGTGCGTCGGTCTTTGCGCGCAGTTCTGCCACCATGCTTGCGGTAATTGCCGCCATCATTCGCTCCTTGAGTCTGTATTCACAACGCCGCCCGCTTTGACGCGAACGGCCGAGATTCGTTTCCGGACCCGCGCCAACACGGCGCGATCAGGTCCGGCGCACAAGCTTAAAAAAAGGGGGCCTGTTGAGAGCCCCCTTTTTGCGCCGGCTCGGGGCCAGTTACGCGTTTTCCTCGACGTACTCGTCGTCGCCGCCGCTGCGCACTGCCTGGACCACTTCGTTGACCGCGTTCGCACGGCCTTCGAGGATCGCGTCGGCCACGCCTTCCGCGTACAGCGCAACTGCCTTGCTCGAGTCGTCGTTACCCGGGATCACGTAGTCCACACCTTCCGGCGAGTGGTTCGTATCGACCACGGCGATGACCGGCACGCCGAGCTTGTTCGCTTCCGTGACGGCAATCTTGTGGTAGCCGACGTCAACGACGAAGATTGCGTCCGGAATGCCGCCCATGTCCTTCACGCCGCCGATCGACTTCTGCAGCTTGGCGATTTCACGTTCGAACAGCAGCGCTTCCTTCTTGCTCATCTTCTCGAGCTCGCCTGCCTCGACTGCCGCTTCCATGTCCTTCAGGCGCTTGATCGAAACCTTCAGCGTCTTGAAGTTGGTCATCATGCCGCCGAGCCAGCGTGCGTTGACGAACGGCATGCCTGCGCGTTGCGCTTCCTGGGCGATCGTGTCGCGCGACTGGCGCTTCGTACCGACGAACAGGATCGTGCCGCGGTTCGCTGCCAGCTGACGCACGTACTTCTGTGCGTCCGTGAACATCGGCAGCGTCTTTTCGAGGTTGATGATGTGAATCTTGTTGCGGTGACCGAAAATGAACGGAGCCATCTTCGGGTTCCAGAAGCGGGTCTGGTGACCGAAGTGGACACCTGCTTCCAGCATTTGGCGCATCGTAACTGCCATGTAAATTCTCCACGAGGGTTGGGTCTTAAGCCGGCCGCCGTACCTGCCGCGCGAATGCACCCCGAAGGGTGATGGATTCAGCGCGGCCGGCACCCTGGTTGCGCCGGCTTGCGATTCGGCACGTGCGGAATGCCCGTACCGCAAGCCTGCACCGCAAATGCCGCCCCAGAATCGGAACGAATCGGGACATGAATGGCATTTGAGTGTCGACTTAGCCAAAGAGTATAGCATGCCCATTTGTCGGCTCTCAAGTCGCCCGCCACTTTGCCGCACCGGCCGCCGCGCGCACGGCAATCGGCAAAAACCCGCGCCCGCGCAGGCGCCCGGGGGCTGCGACGCACGGCATAAGGTGCGATAATTCGTCAATTCACCGCTTTCCAGGCACACCTCGATGGCTATTACGCTCAAAAACGAACACGATATCGCGCAGATGCGCGTCGCCTGCCGTCTGGCGAGCGAAGTGCTCGACTTCATCACCCCGCACGTCGTCGCGGGCATCACGACGGCCGAACTCGATCGCCTCTGCCATGAGTACATGGTGAAGGAACAGGGCACGGTTCCCGCGCCGCTGAACTACCAGCCGCCCGGCTATCCGCCGTACCCGAAGGCCACCTGCATCTCGGTCAACGACGTGATCTGCCACGGCATCCCCGGCGACAAGACGATCAAGAACGGCGATGCGCTCAATATCGACATCACCGTGATCAAGGACGGTTACTTCGGCGACACGAGCCGGATGTTCATCGTCGGCGAAGGCTCGATCCTCGCGAAGCGCCTCGTGCAGACCACCTACGAGTGCATGTGGCTCGGCATCGACCAGGTCAAGCCGGGCGCGCATCTCGGCGACATCGGCCACGCGATCCAGAAGCACGCGGAAGCGCAGGGCTACAGCGTCGTGCGCGAATACTGCGGCCACGGGATCGGCACGGTGTTCCACGAGGATCCGCAGGTCGTCCACTACGGCCGTCCGGGCACCGGCGTCGAGCTGAAGCCGGGGATGATCTTCACGATCGAGCCGATGATCAACGCCGGCAAGCGCGACATCCGCACGATGCCCGACCAGTGGACGGTCAAGACGCGCGACCGCAGCCTGTCCGCGCAGTGGGAGCACACGGTGCTCGTCACCGAGACCGGGTACGACGTGCTGACGGTGTCCGCCGGCTCGCCGGCCCGCCCCGTGTTCGCCAACTCGGCCGCGGCGGTCTGAGCGCATTAGCGCCAGCCCGCCCTGCCCGTCACCTGATCCGCCACCGATGAGCGCTCACGCCGCCCCCTCGACCGAAGCGCTGTCGCGGCGCGCCGAGTTCAAGGCCGTCAAGACCGACCTGCTCGCGCGCTTTCGCAGCGCTGCCAACGTCGCATCGCTGATGCACGCGCTGTCGAAGGCGACCGACGACGCGCTGAAGTGCGTGTGGGACGATTGCGGGCTGCCCGCGACGCTCGCACTCGTTGCGGTCGGCGGCTACGGGCGCGGCGAGCTCGCGCCCTATTCCGACGTCGACATCCTCGTGCTGCTGCCTGACGGGCGAGACGCGGGGCTCGACGCGCGGATCGAACGCTTCATCGGCATGGCGTGGGATCTCGGCCTCGAGATCGGCAGCAGCGTGCGCACGGTCGCGCAATGCATCGAGGAGGCGTCGCACGACGTCACGGTGCAGACGTCGCTGCTCGAGGCGCGCCGCATCGTCGGCAGCACCGCGCTGTTCGAGCGTTTCACGGTGCGCTACCACGAGGCGCTCGACGCCCGTGCGTTCTTCACCGCGAAGGTGCTCGAGATGCGCCAGCGCCACGCGAAGTTCCAGGACACGCCGTACAGCCTCGAGCCGAACGTGAAGGAAAGCCCGGGCGGGCTGCGCGACCTGCAGACGATCCTGTGGATCGCGCGCGCGGCCGGTTTCGGCAGCAGCTGGCGCGAACTCGACACGCGCGGCCTGATCACCGACCGCGAGGCACGCGAGCTGCGCCGCAACGAAAGCTTCCTGAAGACGCTGCGCGCGCGGCTGCACGTGATCGCCGGGCGCCGCCAGGACATGCTCGTGTTCGACCTGCAGACCCAGGCGGCCGAAAGCTTCGGCTACCAGCCGACGCCCGCGAAGCGCGCGAGCGAACAGCTGATGCGCCGCTACTACTGGGCCGCGAAGGCCGTCACGCAGCTCGCAACGATCCTGATCCAGAACATCGAGGCCCAGCTGTTCCCGGCGACGAGCGGCATCACGCGCGTGCTGTCGCCCGAGCGCTTCGTCGAGAAGCAGGGGATGCTCGAGATCGCCGCGGACGACGTATTCGAGCGCCATCCGGACGCGATCCTCGAGGCGTTCCTGCTGTACGAGACCACGCGCGGCGTGAAGGGGCTGTCCGCACGCACGCTGCGGGCGCTGTACAACTCGCGCGAGATCATGAACAACACGTGGCGGCGCGACCCGCAGAACCGCCGCACGTTCATGCAGATCCTGCAGCAGCCGGAAGGCATCACGCATGCGTTCCGGCTGATGAACCAGACCAGCGTGCTCGGCCGCTACCTGCTGAATTTCCGCCGCATCGTCGGCCAGATGCAGCACGACCTGTATCACGTGTACACGGTCGACCAGCACATCCTGATGGTGCTGCGCAACATCCGCCGCTTCGCGGTTGCCGAGCATGCGCATGAGTATCCGTTCTGCAGCCAGCTGATCGGCAACTTCGAGCGGCCGTGGGTGCTGTACGTCGCGGCGCTGTTCCACGACATCGCGAAGGGCCGCGGCGGCGATCATTCGCAGCTCGGGATGGCCGACGCGCGCCGCTTCTGCCGCGAGCACGGGATCGCCGCCGATGATTCGGCACTCGTCGTGTGGCTCGTCCAGCATCACCTGACGATGAGCCAGGTCGCACAAAAGCAGGACACGAGCGATCCGGAAGTGATCAAGCGCTTCGCCGACCTCGTCGGCACCGAGCGCCGGCTGACGGCGCTCTACCTGCTGACCGTCGCCGATATCCGCGGCACGAGCCCGAAGGTCTGGAACGCGTGGAAGGGCAAGCTGCTCGAGGACCTGTATCGCGCAACGCTCGCCGTCCTCGGAGGCGCGCAGCCGGACACGCACTCCGAGCTGAAGTCCCGCCAGGAGGAAGCGCTCGCGCTGCTGCGCCTCGAAACCGTGCCCACCGACGCGCACCGCGCGCTGTGGGACCAGCTCGATGTCGGCTTCTTCCTGCGCCACGACGCCGCCGACATCGCGTGGCAAACCCGCGTGCTGTACCGGCACGTGAACGCCGGGACGGCGATCGTCCGCGCGCGGCCGTCGCCGGTCGGCGACGCGCTGCAGGTGCTCGTCTACGTGAAGGACCGCGCGGACCTGTTCGCGGGCATCTGCGCGTACTTCGACCGCAACGGGCTGTCGGTGCTCGACGCACGCGTCAGTACCACGCGGCACGGCTACGCGCTCGACAACTTCATCGTCACGCAGACCGAGCATGACGTGCAGTACCGCGACATCGCGAACCTCGTCGAGCAGCAGCTGGCGATGCGCCTCGCCGAGGCCGCGCCGCTGCCGGAACCGTCCAAGGGCCGGCTGTCGCGGCTGTCGCGGACGTTTCCGATCACGCCGCGCGTCGACCTGCGGGCCGACGAGCGCGGCCAGTACTACATCCTGTCCGTGTCCGCCAACGACCGGCCGGGCCTTCTTTATTCGATCGCGCGCGTGCTGGCCGAGCACCGGGTCGGCGTCCATGCGGCGCGGATCAATACGCTCGGCGAACGCGTAGAGGACATCTTCCTGCTCGACGGCGCCGGCCTGTCCGACAACCGTCTGCAGATTCAAGTCGAAACCGAGTTGCTGCGCGCGATCGCAGTCTGAAAGCATTCCAGCGTTTATGCGCACCAAATTAACCGTCAAGAATCCGCGGCCGGCGTCTCCGACCCGTGCCCCCGTCCGTTCCGGCAGCCTCGTCGCCCGCAAGCCGGTGCGCGCCGCCGCGCCGGACGCGGCCGCCAAGCCGGCTCGCCCGAAGAAGGCGCTCGCGCCGAAGGATGCCGGCGAGCGTACGGAGCGTACATTCAAGCCGCGCGCCGCCGGTGGTGCGGAACGTCCGGGC
>NZ_JAAGPL010000109.1:0-29129 GCF_017104785.1 Burkholderia sp. Ac-20353
CGATCAGCGTGCCTTCAGACACTGCGTCGCCAACCTTGACCTTGATTTCCTTCACGACGCCGGCGGCCGGGCTCGGCACGTCCATCGTCGCCTTGTCCGATTCGAGCGTGACGAGCGACTGTTCCTTCTCGACCGTGTCGCCAACCTTCACGCCGATCTCGATCACCGGCACGTCCTTGTAGTCGCCGATGTCCGGCACCTTCACTTCGAGCGTGCCGCCGCTTGCGGCCGGCGCTGCTGCCGGTGCCGCCACCGGTGCGGCTGCAGGCGCGACAACAGCAGGCGCGGCCGCGCCGTTCGGCTGTGCCGCGGCGCCGCCTTCGAGCAGGATGATCAGCGAGCCTTCCGACACCGCGTCGCCGACCTTCACCCTGATTTCCTTCACGACGCCGGCGGCCGGGCTCGGCACGTCCATCGTCGCCTTGTCCGATTCGAGCGTGACGAGCGACTGCTCGGGCTCGACCGTATCGCCCGCCTTCACGAGCACTTCGATGACGGGCACGTCCTTGTAATCGCCGATATCCGGCACCTTCACTTCGATCGCTTGACTCATCTTTTTGTGTCTCCAGAGCCGCGCGCGCTCCTCCCGGAAGCGGCGCGCGGCATCATACGGCGCGTGGGCGTTAAACCGTCATCGGGTTGGGTTTGGACGGATCGAGGTTGTACTTCGCGATCGCGTCGGCGACGACCTTGCGGTCGATCGTGCCCTCGTCCGCGAGCGCATTGAGCGCCGCGACCGTGACCCAGTAGCGGTCGACCTCGAAGAAGTGACGCAGCTTCGCGCGGGTGTCCGAGCGGCCGAAGCCGTCGGTGCCCAGCACGACGAAGCGGCGATCGATCTGGCCGCGGATCTGGTCGACCAGCGCGCGCACGTAGTCGGTCGATGCGATGACCGGGCCTTGCGTGTCCTTCAGGCACTTCTGCACGTGCGACAGGCGGCGTTCCTCGCTCGGATGGAGCAGGTTCCAGCGCTCGACTTGGTGGCCTTCACGCGCGAGCTCGGTAAAGCTCGGCACGCTCCACAGGTCGGCGGCGACGCCCCAGTCGTTCTTCAGCAGGTCGGCAGCGGCGATCACTTCGTTGAAGATCGTGCCCGCGCCGAGCAGCTGCACGCGCGGCGCCTTCTTGTCGGCGTCGGCCTTCTTGAACGCGTACATGCCCTTGATGATGTCGGCCGCCACGTGCTCGCCCTGCGGAATCGCCGGGTGCTCGTAGTTCTCGTTCATCACCGTGACGTAGTAGTACACGTCTTCCTGGTCCTGCACCATGCGGCGCAGGCCGTCCTGGATGATCACCGCGAGTTCGTAGCCGAACGTCGGGTCGTAGCTCACGCAGTTCGGCACCGAGGCCGCCCACAACAACGAGTGGCCGTCTTCGTGCTGCAGGCCTTCGCCGTTCAGCGTCGTGCGGCCCGCGGTACCGCCCAGCAGGAAGCCGCGCGAGCGCATGTCGCCCGCGGCCCATGCGAGGTCGCCGATCCGCTGGAAGCCGAACATCGAATAGAAGATGTAGAACGGCACCATGATCTCGCCGTGCGTCGAGTACGACGTCGCCGCCGCGATCCAGTCGCACATGCCGCCCGCTTCGTTGATGCCTTCCTGCAGGATCTGGCCAGTTTGCGACTCCTTGTAGAACATCAGCTGGTCGGAATCTTCCGGCACGTACTTCTGGCCTTCCTGGTTCCAGATGCCGATCTGGCGGAACAGGCCTTCCATGCCGAACGTGCGCGACTCGTCCGGGACGATCGGCACCACGCGCTTGCCGAGCGCCTTGTCCTTCAGCAGGATGTTCAGGATCCGCACGAACGCCATCGTCGTCGAGATCTCGCGGCCTTCGCCCGTGCCCTTCAGCAGCGGCTCGAACGCGTCGAGCGCCGGCACCGGCAGCGACGTCGCCTTCTCGCGACGGTGCGGCAGGTAGCCGCCGAGGTCCATGCGCTGCTTGCGCATGTACTCGAGCTCCTTCGAGCCTTCCTCGAACTTGAGGTACGGCACGTCGGCGATCTGATCGTCCGTGAGCGGCAGGCGGAACTGGTCGCGGAACTTCTTCAGTTGCTCGACCGGCAGCTTCTTCTGCTGGTGCGTGATGTTCATCGCCTGACCGGACTCGCCCATCCCGTAGCCCTTGATGGTCTTCGCGAGGATGACGGTCGGCGCGCCCTTCGTGTTGCTGGCTTCGTGGAACGCCGCGTAGATCTTGTGCGGATCGTGGCCGCCGCGGTTCAGCGCCCAGATGTCGTCATCGGACCAGTCGGCGACCAGCGCCTTCAGTTCCGGCGTGTTGAAGAAGTGCTCGCGGACGAACGCGCCCGATTCCGACTTGTACGTCTGGTACTCGCCGTCGACGACTTCCATCATGCGGCGCATCAGCGCGCCCGTTTTGTCGCGCGCGAACAGCGCATCCCAGCGGCTGCCCCAGATCACCTTGATCACGTTCCAGCCGGCACCGCGGAATTCCGATTCCAGTTCCTGGATGATCTTGCCGTTGCCGCGCACCGGGCCGTCGAGACGCTGCAGGTTGCAGTTGATCACGAACACGAGGTTGTCGAGCTTCTCGCGGCTCGCCATGCCGATCGCGCCGAGCGATTCCGGCTCGTCGGTCTCGCCATCGCCGAGGAACGCCCAGACCTTGCGGCCGGCCGTCTTCGCGATGCCGCGCGCTTCGATGTACTTCATGAAGCGTGCCTGGTAGATCGCCATGATCGGGCCGAGGCCCATCGACACGGTCGGGAACTGCCAGAAATCCGGCATCAGCCACGGGTGCGGATACGACGAAATGCCGTTGCCGTCGACTTCCTGGCGGAAGTTGTCGAGCTGCTCTTCCTTCAGGCGGCCGAGCAGGAACGCGCGCGAGTACACGCCCGGCGACGAGTGGCCCTGCACGAACACGAGATCGCCGCCGTGCTGGTCGGACGCCGCGTGCCAGAAGTGGTTGTAGCCGACGTCGTAGAGCGTCGCGGCCGATGCGAACGACGCGATGTGGCCGCCGACGTTGGTGTCCTTGCCGGCACGCAGCACCATGGCCAGTGCGTTCCAGCGCGTGTACGAGCGGATCTTGTGCTCGATTTCCTGGTCGCCCGGAATCTTCGCCTGGGCTTCGACCGGAATCGTGTTGATGTACGGGGTGTTCGCGGAGAACGGCAGATGCTCGCCGCGCGTGCGTGCGAATTCGATCTGCTTTTCGATCAGGTAATGCGCCCGGCCAGTGCCGACGGAGGAGATCACGCCGTCGAGCGACTCGAGCCATTCAACGGTTTCCTGCGGATCGTCGTCACGCTCGGCGGCAACATACTTCATCACTTCGTTAGGTACAGCGGACATTCTCGTCTCCTGGTCCGGAAATGTGAGGATCGCTCTTGATGCAGACGACGCGGCGCGGCCGGCTGCGGGCAAGCTCCAGCGGATTGTAATGAGCGCGTCGGGCCGCGCGCAACAAAATTTTCGAATTATGAGATCTTTTCTCGTAATGCGGAATATTGCTGCGCTGCACCCTTGTTTCGGGGCATTCAGGCGCGTCGCCGCGCGGTAAATCCGTTTCGGTTCAACATATCCGGTATAGGTTTTCCATCAATTGCGCTGCGCTACAATCCTGCCATGTTGACCGATCGGCTTTTCGCACGCTCGGCGCGACCGTCGGGCCCGCCGGCGGAGTCGCAGCCGTCCCGTTGGCACCACGGACCGTGGTGGTCCAATTCCTATTTGCTGACGCCGCTGCTGTCGATCCTCGTGTTCCTCGTGGTGATGAGCCTCATTCTGTGGAGCCTGAACCGCCGCGAGCAGCAACAGCAGGAAGACACGCTGTTCCGCAACGTCGCGTGGGCGCAGCAGCAGATCCGGCTGTCGATGACGGGCGCGCAGGAACAGCTGCAGGCGCTGTCGCGCGACCTCGCGTCCGGTCGCCTCGACCAGAACGCGTTCCAGATGGCGGTTGCGGACGTGATGCAGACGCATCCCGAGATCCTCTACCTGAACTGGTACACGGCCCCCGGCACGCAGCGCTGGCCGGCCGTGCATCCGCCGCTGCTCGGCCAGCGGCTCGCGAAGCCGAATGACGCGCAGATGCAGGACGCGGTGCGCGGCGCCTACGACGACGCGCGCAATTCGCGCCGCCAGGCCTACTCGCCGCTGATCTACGACGACTTCGGCAACGGCTACATCACGCTGCAGACGCCCGTGATGCGCGGCGACCGCGAATACCTCGGCTCGATCGCCGCCGTGTTCTCCGTCGAAGGCATCCTGAAGCACGACATCCCGGCCGAGCTGTCGTCGAAATACAAGATCTCGATCACCGACGCGAACAACCGCGAGCTGTCGTCCACATCGTCGCGCCCGCGCCTGCCGCGCGACTCCCACTACGACCTGCCGCTCGACCCGCCCGGCCAGGGGCTTACGGTGCGCGTGTACGCGTTCCCGCAGCTCACGAACCTCACCAACAATACGCTCGTCTGGCTCGTCGCGGGGCTGTCGTGTTTCGTGCTGTGGAGCCTCTGGAGCCTGTGGAAGCACACGCGCCAGCGCTTCGAGGCGCAGCAGGCGCTGTACGCGGAGGCGTTCTTCCGCCGCGCGATGGAGAACTCGGTGCTAATCGGCATGCGCGTGCTCGACATGCACGGCCGCATCACGCACGTGAACCCCGCGTTCTGCCGGATGACGGGCTGGGACGAGAGCGACCTCGTCGGCAAGGTTGCGCCGTTCCCGTACTGGCCGCGCGATTCGTACCCCGAGATGCAGCGCCAGCTCGACATGACGCTGCGCGGCAAGGCGCCGAGCTCCGGCTTCGAGCTGCGCGTGCGGCGCAAGAACGGCACGCTGTTCCATGCGCGCCTGTACGTGTCGCCGCTGATCGACAGCTCGGGCCGCCAGACCGGCTGGATGTCGTCGATGACCGACATCACCGAGCCGAAGCGCGCGCGCGAGGAACTCGCCGCCGCGCACGAACGCTTCACGACGGTGCTCGAAAGCCTCGACGCGGCGGTGTCCGTGCTCGCGGCCGACGAGGCCGAGCTGCTGTTTGCGAACCGCTATTACCGCCACCTGTTCGGGATCCGCCCGGACGGCCACCTCGAGCTGTCCGGCGGCGGCTTCGACCGCGCGCAGGCGTCGTCGGACTCGATCGACATGGTCGACACGTTCGCCGGCCTGCCGGCCGCCGCGCTGACGGGCAGCACCGCGGACGCGCAGGAGGTGTACGTCGAGAGCATCCAGAAGTGGTTCGAGGTGCGCCGCCAGTACATTCAGTGGGTCGACGGCCACCTCGCGCAGATGCAGATCGCGACCGACATCACGACCCGCAAGAAGGCGCAGGAGCTCGCGCACCAGCAGGAAGAGAAGCTGCAGTTCACGAGCCGATTGATGACGATGGGTGAAATGGCGTCGTCGATTGCGCACGAACTGAACCAGCCGCTCGCGGCGATCAACAACTACTGCTCGGGCACGCTCGCGATGGTCAAGAGCGGCCGCTCGACGCCCGAAACGCTGCAGCCCGCGCTCGAGAAGACCGCGCAGCAGGCGCTGCGCGCGGGGATGATCGTCAAGCGGATTCGCGAATTCGTGAAGCGCAGCGAGCCGAAGCGCCAGCCGGCGCGCGTCGCGGACATCGTCGCCGACGCGGTCGGACTCGCCGAAATCGAGGCCAGGAAGCGCAGGATCCGGATCGTCACGGAAATCCTCGCAAGAATGCCTATTATTTATGTCGACCCCGTGCTCATCGAGCAGGTACTCGTGAACCTGATGAAGAACGCTGCCGAAGCGATGGCGGACGTGAAGCCGGCATCGGCCGACGGCGTGATCCGCGTCATCGCCGACATCGAGGCGGGTTTCGTCGACATCCGCGTGATCGATCAGGGGCCGGGCGTCGACGAAGCGACCGCCGAGCGCCTGTTCGAGCCGTTCTACAGCACCAAGTCCGACGGCATGGGCATGGGGCTGAATATCTGCCGCTCGATCATCGAATCGCATCGCGGGCGTCTGTGGGTGGTGAACAACGTCGAGACGGATGGCCGCATCTCCGGCGCGACGTTCCACTGCAGCCTGCCCATTGGGGAACCCGCTGATCTCGGCCGAGGGGGGTCCGAGGCTTCGGCATCACATACCGTTACGGGAGAACTATGAATAGCCCTGTCACCACCACTCAGGAAACCGTCTTCGTCGTCGACGACGACGAGGCCGTACGGGACTCGCTGCGCTGGCTGCTGGAGGCGAACGGCTATCGCGTGCAATGTTTCTCGAGCGCCGAGCAGTTCCTCGATGCGTATCAGCCGGCGCAGCAGGCCGGCCAGATCGCATGCCTGATCCTCGACGTGCGGATGTCCGGGATGAGCGGCCTCGAGCTGCAGGAACGCCTGATCGCCGACAATGCCGCGCTGCCGATCATCTTCGTGACGGGCCACGGCGACGTGCCGATGGCCGTGTCGACGATGAAAAAGGGTGCGATGGACTTTATCGAGAAGCCGTTCGACGAGGCGGAACTGCGCAAGCTCGTCGAGCGGATGCTCGACAAGGCCCGAAGCGAAAGCAAGAGCGTCCAGGAACAGCGCGCCGCGAGCGAGCGCCTGTCGAAGCTGACCGCGCGCGAGCAGCAGGTGCTCGAGCGGATCATCGCCGGCCGCCTGAACAAGCAGATCGCCGACGATCTCGGCATCAGCATCAAGACGGTCGAGGCGCACCGCGCGAACATCATGGAAAAGCTCAACGTCAACACGGTGGCAGACCTGCTGCGCCTCGCGCTGTCGAAGAAGCAGGCGTAAGCTTCGTCGCGGCCCGGTGAGCCTGCCGGGCCCGCGCCCCGCCCTGCGCGACGCGGCCCTGCCGCAGGGCGGCGACTTCTCGTTCGAGCACGCAGATGTTCCGTGCTGCGACGATCCGGCCGCCGGTGACTGCTCTCCGGCGGCCCGCCGATGACGCTTCCCGCGCATTCGCTGTCGGACGATGGCAGGCGGACGGTATAATTCCGTGCTTTGCTGCGGCGCACCCGACGTGCCGCACGCCCGCATTCCAACTTCCGCAGAACCCACCACCATGACAGCCCTCCTCATCGACGGCAACGCCCTCTCGAAGACCCTGCGCGCCCAGGCCGCCGAACGCGCCGCCGCGCTGACCGCGCGTGGCCACCAGCCCGGCCTCGCGGTGATCCTCGTCGGCGAGAATCCGGCCAGCGAAGTCTACGTGCGCAACAAGATCAAGGCCTGCGAGGACAACGGCTTCTTCTCGCTGAAGGACCGCTACCCGGCGACGCTGTCCGAGGCGGACCTGCTCGCGCGCATCGACGAACTGAACCGCGATCCGAAGATCCACGGGATCCTCGTGCAGTTGCCGCTGCCGAAGCATATCGACAGCCACAAGGTGCTCGAGGCGATCGCCCCGGAGAAGGACGTCGACGGCTTCCACATCGCGAACGCGGGTGCGCTGATGACCGGCAAGCCGCTGTTCCGCCCGTGCACGCCGTATGGCGTGATGAAGATGTTCGAAGCACACGACATCCCGCTGCAAGGCGCGAACGCAGTCGTGATCGGCCGCTCGAACATCGTCGGCAAGCCGATGGCGATGCTGCTGCTCGAAGCGGGCGCAACCGTGACCATCTGCCATAGCAAGACGCGCGACCTCGCCGCGCACACGAGACAGGCCGACATCGTCGTCGCCGCGGTCGGCAAGCGCAACATCCTGACGGCCGACATGGTGAAGCCCGGCGCGACCGTGATCGACGTCGGCATGAACCGCGACGACGCCGGCAAGCTGTGCGGCGACGTCGACTTCGCAGGCGTGAAGGAAGTGGCCGGCCACATCACGCCGGTGCCGGGCGGCGTCGGCCCGATGACGATCACGATGCTGCTGATCAACACGATCGAAGCCGCCGAGCGCGCCGCCGCGGCCGCCTGATCGCTGGCTGATGCCAAATGCCGGCGCGCGCCCGCGCGCCGGCGCTTCTGCTGTCCCTCCGCCGTCTTTCCGCAGCGCGTCCGCCACGCATCCGGCTCCCCGTTCGACCCCACCCCAATCGCGCCGTTAGAAACTAACGATTGGAAAGCGCGCGTTGCGCCCCAATAATGTCGTTATCGGGCGCCGCCGCGCCCTACCCTCATCACCCCGGTTCGTCCGGCAACAGACAGGGAGTCCTATGTCCGCAAGCGCCAATACCAATCCGCTCCTCGATTTCTCCGACCTGCCCCGCTTCGGCGAGATCCGCCCGGAACACGTCACGCCCGCGCTCGACACGCTGCTCGACGATGCCAATCGCGCGGTCGACGCCGCGAGCGCGTCCGCGACGCCGGCGACCTGGGCGGACGTCGTCGAGACGGTCGAGCGCGCAACGGAGCCGCTCGGCCGCGCATGGGGCATCGTCGGCCACCTGAATGCGGTCGCCGACACGCCGGAACTGCGCGCCGCCTATGGCGAGAACCTGCCGCGCGTGACCGAATTCTGGTCGAGCGTCGGCCAGAACCTCGCGCTGTACGAGAAGTACAAGGCGATCGCCGCGAGCACCGAATACGCGACGCTGTCCGTCGAGCGCAAGAAGATCCTCGACAACGCGCTGCGCGACTTCCGCCTGTCGGGCGCCGAGCTTCCGGAAGACCAGAAGCCGCGCTTCGCCGAGTTGCAGGAACAGCAGGCCGCGCTGTCGAAGTCGTTCTCCGACCACGTGCTCGACGCGACCAACGCATACGCGTACTTTGCGAACGACGAAGCCGAACTGGCCGGCCTGCCCGGCGATGCGATCGAGGCCGCTCGCGAAGCCGCGCAGAAGGACGGCAAGGACGGCAAGGACGGCTGGAAATTCACACTGCACTTCCCGTCATATTTCCCGGTGCTGCAGTACGCCGACAACCGCGCGATGCGCGAGACACTGTATCGCGCATACTCGACGCGCGCATCCGAACTCGGCCCGCAATACGGCGGCGGCAATGCCGACTGGGACAACACGGCGATCGTCGCCGACGAACTGAAGCTGCGCCGTGAAGAAGCACAGATGCTCGGCTACCACAACTTCGCCGAAGTGTCGCTCGCGCCGAAGATGGCCGAATCGCCGCAACAGGTGGTCGCATTCCTCGAGGATCTCGCGACGCGCGCGCGTCCGCATGCGGACCAGGACTGGGACGAGCTGCGCGCCTTCGCCGCGAAGGAACTCGGCCTGACCGAACTCGCGCCGTGGGACATCGCATATGCGGCCGAGAAGCTGCGCGAGCAGCGCTATGCGTTCTCGGAAAACGAGGTCAAGCAGTACTTCCCGGAACCGGCCGTGCTGAAGGGCCTGTTCACCGTCACCGAAACGCTGTTCGGCGTGCAGATCAAATCGGACGACGCGCCCGTCTGGCACAAGGACGTGCGCTTCTTCCGCGTCGAGAACCGTGACGGTTCGCTCGTCGCGCAGTTCTATCTCGACCTGTACGCGCGCGAAGGCAAGCGCGGCGGCGCGTGGATGGACGATGCGCGCTCGCGCGCGAAGCGCGGCAGCGGCGTGCAGACGCCGGTCGCGTACCTGACCTGCAACTTCTCCGCGCCGGTCGGCGGCAAGCCCGCGTGCTTCACGCACGACGAGGTGATCACGCTGTTCCACGAGTTCGGCCACGGCCTGCATCACATGCTGACGCGCGTCGACGAGCTCGGCGTGTCGGGCATCAACGGCGTCGAATGGGATGCGGTCGAACTGCCGTCGCAGTTCATGGAGAACTTCTGCTGGGAGTGGGACGTACTGTCGTCGATGTCGTCGCACGTCGACACGGGCGCAACGCTGCCGCGCGCGCTGTTCGACAAGATGATCGCCGCGAAGAACTTCCAGAGCGGGCTCGGCACGCTGCGGCAGATCGTGTTCTCGATGTTCGACATGCTGCTGCACGTCGATTTCGATCCGGCGGGCGCGACGGGCGTGAACGCGTTCGCACGCGAGATCAACGAGCGCTACCACGTGATCCCGCAAGCGCCGTTCTCGCGCTGGCCGAACACGTTCAGCCACATCTTCGCGGGCGGCTACGCGGCCGGCTACTACAGCTACAAGTGGGCCGAAGTGCTGTCCGCGGATGCGTACGCGGCGTTCGAGGAAGCCGCCGCAGCCGGCGGCAGCGTGCTCGATGCGGCGACCGGCACGCGCTATCGCCGCGAGATCCTCGAGGTCGGCGGCAGCCGCCCGGCGATGGATTCGTTCAAGGCGTTCCGCGGCCGCGAACCGCAGATCGACGCGCTGCTGCGCCACAACGGGATGGCGGCGCCCGCTCACTGAGCGCCCTTTCCGCCCTTTCCGCTTCGCATCTCGATGACGACGGCGCCGCAATTTGCGGCGCCATTAACGAGATGAAGACGACATGATGGCCAGCCCGATCCCCACGCAGCGGACTACGCTGAGTGGGGATCGGGCTTTTTTCATAGTTCGGGCGGTTCGGGTTCGAACAGCGCGAACTGCCCGTGCCGCTCGGCAGTGTCTTCGTCGATGCGCACGCCGACACCAAGCAATCGCACGGGCTGCGCGCGCCGCATCAGGCCCTTCGCGAGCAGCGCGACGGCCGTTTCCGCGTTCGTCGCGTCGGCGACGCATTCGACCGTCGTGCGCTGGAAATCGGCGAAGCGGATCTTCACGTACAGCTTGCGGATCGACCGCGCGGCGCCCGCGCGCGCGATTCGTGCGTCGAGCTGGACGGTCAGCTTGCGGATTTCGGCCGCGCACTGGTCGAGCGTCGTCAGGTCGGTCACGTAGGTCGTCTCGACGCTGACCGACTTGCGCTCCTGGTCGGCCTGCACGCCCCGCTCGTCGATGCCGCGCGACAGCTCGTAGAGACGCCGCCCGAACGCGCCGAATTCGCGGTGCAGATCGATCAGCGACCAGTCGCGCAGTTGCGCGCAGGTCTGGATGCCGAGCCGGTCGAGACGCGCGGCCGTCACCTTGCCAACACCATGCAGCTTGCGCACCGGCAGCGCCGCGACGAACGCGTCGACTTCGTGCGGGCGCACGACGAACAGGCCGTCCGGCTTGTTCCAGTCCGATGCGATCTTCGCGATGAACTTGTTCGGCGCGACGCCCGCCGACACCGTGACGCCGACTGTCTCGAACACCCGCTGGCGGATCTCGCGCGCGATCAGCGTCGCGCTGCCCTGGCACCGTTCGGAGCGGCTGACGTCGAGGTACGCCTCGTCGAGCGACAGCGGTTCGACGTCGGGCGTGTAGTCGCGATAGATCGCCATGATCTGTCGCGACGCGGCGCGGTACTTGTCCATCGACGACGGCAGGATCAGCAGATCGGGACACTTGCGCATCGCGAGCGCCGACGACATCGCCGAATGCACGCCGTAGCGCCGCGCCTCGTAATTGCAGGTCGCGATCACGCCGCGCTGGTCGGGGCGGCCGCCGACCGCGAGCGGACGCCCGCGCAGCGACGGGTCGTCGCGCATTTCCACCGACGCGTAGAAGCAATCGCAATCGCAGTGGATGATCTTGCGCACGCGCGGCGGCGCGTCGCCCGGTGGTGGCGTGGTCGTATCGGCTGGCGGAATGGTGGTCGGGCTCACGGTGCCGATACTGTACAAAAACACAGTGCCGGTTTCAACTGCCCCGTGCTGCCATGCACGGCCGTGCTGACCGACTGTGCCGTACCGGCCCGCTTTGCGCGAAGCGTACCGCCGGGCGCGCGCTCGCGTGCCTATACTCGCGGCAATACGGTCAACGGGAAGATGGCGGATGAAGACGATCGGACTGATCGGCGGGATGAGCTGGGAATCGTCGGCGGAATACTACCGGATGCTGAACCGGTATTCGAAGGCGCTGCATGGCGGGCACCACAACGCGAAGAGCGTGATGGTGACGGTCGATTTCGCAGAGATCGAAGCGCTGCAGCGCGCGCACGACTGGCCCGAGCTCGGTGCGCACATGGCCACCGCCGCGCGGCAACTCGAAGCAGCGGGCGCGGAGCTGATCGTGCTGACGACCAACACGATGCATCGCGTGCACGACGCGATCGAGACAGCGGTCGCCGTGCCGTTCCTGCACATCGCGGACCCGACGGGCGAAGCGCTGCGCAATGCGGGCGTGGAACACGTCGGCCTGCTCGGCACGCGCTATACGATGGAGTTGCCGTTCTACGCGGAAAGGCTGCGCGAGAAGTTCGGGCTCGACGTGCTCGTGCCGGACGAGCGCGAGCGCGCCGACGTGCATCGGATCATTTACGACGAGCTGTGTCATGGCGTCGTCGATACGGAATCGCGCGCGACGTATGTGCGGATCATCGAGGGACTTGCGAAGCGCGGTGCGCAGGGCGTGATACTCGGCTGCACGGAAATCACGTTGCTGATCGGCGCGGAGGATTCGCCGTTGCCGGTGTTCGATACGACCGCGCTGCATGCGAAGGCGGCGGTGGAATGGGCGGCGGGTTGACGCGAACAGGCAGACCCACACATGCCCTCTCGCGCGTATCGGACGCGCAGAAAACAAAAAACCCGGCATTGAGCCGGGTTCTTGTTGGCGAGGTGCGCATCGGTCACTTGCGCTGCACATCGCCAGATGTGCTTGGTTGCGGGGGTAGGATTTGAACCTACGACCTTCGGGTTATGAGCCCGACGAGCTGCCAGACTGCTCCACCCCGCGTCAGAGAAATAAATTATAGGGTGTGTAGGTACCCACGTCAACACTTTTGTCATTTTTCTTTCTTGCTCGCACGCTAGCCGCATCACAGCGACGGCGTCGATGCATCGCATCGCACGCGACCGCACATCACGCTCGCGGTAAGATGGCGGCCTTCGAATACACGCCGCAACCGCACCCGTCCATGAAGATTGCCACCTGGAACGTCAACTCGCTCAACGTCCGCAAGCAGCACGTACTCGACTGGCTCGCGCAAAGCGGCACCGACGTGCTGTGCCTGCAGGAGCTGAAGCTGCCGGACGACAAATTCCCGCGCGCCGATCTCGAGGCCGCCGGCTATCGCTGCTGGTTCACGGGCCAGAAGACCTACAACGGCGTCGCGATCCTCGCGCGCGATACGCTGCCGTTCGACGAATCGGACGTGACCCGCAACATCCCCGGCTTCGACGATCCGCAGCAGCGCGTGGTCGCGGTGACGATCGGCGGCGCGCGCATCATCTCCGCGTATTTCCCGAACGGCCAGGCGCCCGACTCCGACAAGTTCGTGTACAAGCTGCAGTGGCTCGACGCGCTGAACGCGTGGCTGCGCAGCGAACTGCAGCGCTACCCGAAGCTCGCGCTGCTCGGCGACTACAACATCGCGCCGGATGACCGCGACGTGCACGATCCCGCGAAATGGGAAGGCCAGAATCTCGTGTCGCCGCAGGAACGCGCGCACTTCGCGGGCCTCGTCGAACTCGGGCTCGTCGACGCGTTCCGCCGCTTCGAGCAGCCCGAGAAGACCTTCACGTGGTGGGACTACCGGATGATGGCGTTCCGCCGCAACGCGGGGCTGCGCATCGACCACATCCTGCTGTCGGCGCCGCTCGCCGAAACCTGCACGTCGTGCGAAGTCGACCGCACGCCGCGCACGTGGGAACAGCCGTCCGACCATACGCCGGTCGTCGCGGTCGTCGGCTGAGCACGCTGACCGCGCGCGGTTAGTGGCGCGCGGTTAGACACGCAGTCAGCGACGCACGGGCGCAGGCCCGAGATGGGCCCACAGGAAACCGAATTCGGCCGCGTCGGATTCGGCACGCTCCAGATCGTCGGCGCTGCCGTGGCCGCCGTCGGTGTTCTCCCAGTACCACACCCGATCGTGACCGAGCGCGTGCATGCGCGCGGCCATCTTGCGCGCATGCGCGGGATGCACCCGATCGTCGCGCGTCGACGTCGTCAGTAGCAGCGGCGGATACGTGACGCCCTCGCGCACGCGGTGATACGGCGAATACGCGGCCAGCGCCGCGCCCTCGCGCGGGTCGTCGGGGTCGCCGTACTCGTCCAGCCATGCGGCGCCCGCGTGCAGCTTCGGATAGCGTCGCATGTCGAGCAGCGGCACCCGGCAGAGCACCGCACCGAACAGCTCTGGCCGCTGCACCATGCACGCGGCCACCAGCAACCCGCCGTTGCTGCCGCCCTCGATGCCGAGTTGCGCGGCCGTCGTCACGCCCGTTCCGATCAGATCCTCGGCCACCGCGATGAAGTCGTCGAACGAACGCTGCCGGTGTTCGCGTTGCGCGTCGACATGCCAGCGCGGCCCGAACTCGCCGCCGCCGCGGATATGTGCGAACGCCGCGACGCCGCCGCGCTCGAGCCACCCGATGCCGAGCGCGTCGCTGTAGCCGGGCAGGTTCGGTAACGCGAAGCCCCCGTAACCGGACAGCAGGCACGGCCGCGCGACGCGTGCGGCGCCGTCGGGCACATCGCCGTCGAGTACATTGCCGTCGAGCACTTCACGCGGCCCGATCAGCGTGTACGGCACCACCGTGCCGTCGCGCGAGCGCGCGCTCGCGCGGCGCACGACGAGCCCGGCCGCGTCGAACTGCACCGGCGGCCGGTCGAGCAGCACGCGGCGCGACGCAGCATCGGTCGCACGATCGGCAAGATCGGCCAGCCAGCATTCGGGCGGATCGAGATAGGTGTCGACGTCCACGTAAACGTCGTCGTTCAGCGTCGACTCGACGGGCTCGACGTCGATCTGCGCGTCGCCCGGCCAGTCGAACGGCCGCGCGTCCCAGGTCCACGCGCCGTCGGCCGCCTGGCGCGGCTGCCACAGCATCGTGCGGTTGTGCACGTCGTCGAGCCAGCTCGCGATCAGCGTATGGCGCGTATGCGTCCACGTGCACGCGGACGTCGACGGCCCCGGTTCGAACAGTGTCGTGAAGTCGCGCGAGCCGGCCAGAAACGCGTGCTCGCGGATCGCGAGCAGCGAGCCGCCCGCGTGGCGCACGCCGCCGCAGTCCCAGTCGAGCCGCGGCTCCAGCACGAGCCAGCCCTCCCAGAAGCCGATCTCGACGTGCGTGGGCGCGTCGTAGCGCGCCCACTCGCCCGCCTCCGTCAGCCGGTACGCATGCGCATCGAAGAAATCGACGCTGCGCCACGCGACGTGGCGGCCGTCGATCGGATCGAACCACGCGCCCGCGCTGATGTCGTCGGGCTCGCCGCGAAACACGACGGGCGCGTCGGCGAGCGGCGTGCCGCGCACCCAGCGCCGCACGTCGTACGGATAGCCGGCCGCGGTCGAATGCGCTTCGCCGCGATCCCAGCTCACGTAGACAGTATCGCGATCGATCCAGCCGATCGTGTGATGGCCCGGCGCGTCGATCGTGAAACCCGCGTCGACGAAGCGGCGCTGCACGAGATCGAACTCGCGCACGACCACCGCATCGGCGCCACCCGGCGACAGCGACAGCAGCGCGCGATCGCCGTCCGGATACAGGATCGCATCCTGCTCGAACACCCACGACTCGCCCTCTTGCGCGCCGAGCGCGTCGACGTCGAGCAGCGTTTCCCACGCTGGCCGGCCCGCGCGCCAGTCGTCCCAGCGCGCGCGGCGCCACAGTCCCTTCGGATGCAGGTCGTCCTGCCACAGGTCGTACGCCCAGTCGCGCCAGCGGGTCGGAATCACCGGGCGCTCGCGCGGCAAATAGGCCTGTGCGAGGCGCGCCACGAGCGCGCGATACGCGTCGTCGTCGCGCAGCGCGACGCGCGTGCGCGCATTCTGCTCGTCGACCCACGCGCGGGCGCGCGCACTGTCGAGCGCTTCGAGAAAACGGAACGGATCGGCCCCGGCGGGCCAGCGGAAGGAATCGGACATGGCGGATCGGCGCAATGGCAAACTGCGGTCAAACCGCGATTATGTCCGATCGCGGCATGCGCGGCGCGCGCGCATGCCGCACTGCGTGCTCACGGCTCCAGATGCAGTTCCTGGATCTTGCGCGTGATCGTGTTGCGGCCGATGCCGAGCCGCTCCGCCGCCTCGACCTTGCGGCCGCGCGTGAAATCGAGCGCCTCGCGGATTACCGCGGCCTCGAAGCGGCGCGCGAGCTCGTCCATCACGTCCGCCGAGTTCTCGCGCAGCAAACGCGCGACTTCGGTGCGCAACCCGTGCTCCCACATCGGATAGCCGGCCGGGCCGCTGCCTGGCGTGGCCGCAACGGGTGCGCCGACTGCCCCGACCGCGGCCGGCGGCGGCACCGCCGGCTCGCCGCCCGCCGCATGCGCATCGGCGCTGTCGCCGGTAGCCGCGACCGCCGCGCCGGACGGCACGAGATCGGGCGGCAGGTCCTTGACCTCGACCGTCTGCGCGGGCGCCATCACGGTCAGCCAGTTCGCGAGGTTCTCGAGCTGCCGCACGTTGCCGGGAAACTGCAGCGAGCTCAGGTACGCGAGCGCTTCGTCCGACACGCGCTTCGGCTCGACGCCGAGATCGCGCGCGCTCTTCTGCAGGAAGTGGCGCGTGAGCAGCGCAATGTCTTCGCTGCGCTCGCGCAGCGGCGGCAGGCGCAGCCGGATCACGTTCAGCCGGTGATACAGGTCCTCGCGGAACAGCCCCTGCCGCACGCGCGATTCGAGGTTCTGGTGCGTCGCGGCAATCACGCGCACGTTCGCGCGCAGCGGGCTGTGGCCGCCGACGCGATAGAACTGGCCGTCCGACAGCACGCGCAACAGCCGCGTCTGCAGATCGAACGGCATGTCGCCGATTTCGTCGAGGAACAGCGTGCCGTTCTCGGCCTGCTCGAAGCGGCCCTGGCGGGTCGTCTGCGCGCCGGTGAACGCGCCGCGCTCGTGGCCGAACAGTTCGGACTCCAGCAGGTCCTTCGGGATCGCCGCGGTGTTCAGCGCGATGAACGGCCCGTTCGCACGCGGGCTGTGACGGTGCAGCGCGCGCGCGACGAGTTCCTTGCCGGTGCCCGATTCGCCGGTGATCAGCACGGTCGCGGCCGAATGCGACAGGCGGCCGATCGCGCGGAACATGTCCTGCATCGCGGGCGCCTGACCGAGCATCTCGGGCGCTTCGGCGACGCGGTCGTCCTGCGGCGCGCCGCTGCGCAGGCTCTCCTCCACCGCACGGCGGATCAGCTCGACCGCCTTGTCGACGTCGAACGGCTTCGCGAGATATTCGAACGCGCCGCCCTGGAACGCCGCGACGGCGCTGTCGAGATCGGAGAACGCGGTCATGATGATCACGGGCAGGCCCGGCATCCGCTCGTGCATCGCCTGCAGCAGCTCGAGGCCCGAGCCGCCCGGCATCCGGATGTCGGACACGAGCACCTGCGGCGTCTCGTGATCGAGTGCGCTGAGCGCATCGCGCACGTTCGAGAAGCTCTTCGTCGCGAAGCTGTCGCGGGCGAGCGCTTTTTCAAGCACCCAGCGGATCGATTGGTCGTCGTCTACTATCCAGATCGGCTTCATAGGTCGGTCAGATATCGTGGTGTATCGCGAGTCGCCGCTCAATGGTCGAGCGGCAGCAGAATCTGAAATTCGGTGCGGCCGGGCCGGCTTTCGACCTCGATCATCCCGTCGTGCTGCTGCACGAACGTCTGCGCGAGCGTGAGGCCGAGGCCGCTGCCGTCCTCGCGCCCGGACACGAGCGGATAGAAGATCCGGTCGCGGATCTCTTCCGGAATGCCGGGCCCGTTGTCGATCACGTGCAAGTCCAGTGCCAGCTTGTACAGGCGCTTCGCGATCGTGATCTTGCGCGCGACCCGCGTGCGCAACTCGATGCGCGCATCGCCCTGCGCGATCCGCTCGCGCAGCGCCTGCGCCGCGTTGCGCACGATGTTCAGCAGCGCCTGGATCAGCTGCTCCTTGTCACCGCGCAGGTCGGGCACGCTGACGTCGTAGTCGCGCTCGATCGACAGCCCGCGCGGAAACTCCGCGAGCATCACCGCGCGCACGCGCTCGCACACTTCATGGATGTTCACGTCGCCGACGATGTGCGGATGCCGGTGCGGCTCCAGCAACCGGTCGACGAGCGTCTGCAGGCGATCGGACTCCTTGATGATCACCTGCGTGTATTCGCGCAGCTCGCCGCGCTCGCGCTCGCCGAGTTCGAATTCGAGCAACTGCGCGGCGCCGCGGATCCCGCCGAGCGGGTTCTTGATTTCGTGCGCGAGATTGCGGATCAACTGCTTGTTGACCGCGGTCAGGTCGTGGATCCGCTCCTCGCGGTCGGTGCGCGACTGGCGCTCGTTCTCGAACAGTTCGACGAGCACGAAGTCGTGCGCGCTCTCGAGAAAACCGACGATCGCATGCACATGCAGCGGCTCGCGGCCCGGCCGGTCGAGCACCGTGTCGAGATGCGTCGCATGAAAGCGCTCTTCGCCGATCGCGGTGATCGTCGACGCGAGCTCGTTCGCGTTCGGGAAGATCTCGCCCCACGGCCGCTGCGCGAGCTGCCGGCGCGAGATGTCGAGCATCGCCTCCGCGGACGGATTCGCGAACGCGATCTTCAGCGTCTTGCGGTCGAGCACCAGCACGACCGTCGGCAACGCCTCGAGCCCCGCGAGCAGCCCCGAGCGCGCGAGCCGGTCGTCGTCCGTCAGACGCTCCGGCTGCCCCGTTCTCGCCTTGATCAGATTCTTCAGAACCATCTTGCGTCTAGTCGCGCCCAGAATGTGGCAAAAGTGAAAATTCCGCGGAACAAAAAAGGGACGGCTGGGTGCCGTCCCCTTTTCAGACTCCGTTGCTTGCGCCGGGAGTTGCGCGGCGCAAGCGTACCGGCGTGGCGGCGCTTCGCCCGCTGTAGCGTCGAAGCGCCATCGCCGCTTACAGCGAGTAGTACATCTCGAACTCGATCGGATGCGTCGTCATGCGGAACTTCGCCAGTTCCTGCTCCTTCAGCGCGAGGTACGCATCGAGCATGCCGTCCGTGAACACGCCACCGCGCGTCAGGAACTCGCGATCCTTGTCGAGTGCGTCGAGTGCCTGGTCGAGGCCCGCGCAGACGGTCGGAATCTTTGCATCCTCTTCCGGCGGCAGGTCGTACAGGTTCTTGTCGGCTGCTTCGCCCGGATGGATCTTGTTCTGGATCCCGTCGAGACCGGCCATCATCAGCGCCGTGAAGCACAGGTACGGGTTCGCCATCGGGTCCGGGAAGCGCGTTTCGATACGGCGGCCCTTCGGGTTCGACACGTGCGGAATGCGGATCGATGCCGAACGGTTGCGCGCCGAGTAAGCGAGCTTGACCGGTGCCTCGAAGTGCGGAACCAGACGCTTGTACGAGTTCGTCGTCGGGTTCGTGATCGCGTTCAGCGCACGGGCGTGCTTGATGATGCCGCCGATGTAGAACAGCGCCAGTTCCGACAGGCCCGCATAGCCGTTACCCGCGAACAGGTTCTGGCCGTCCTTCCAGATCGACTGGTGGACGTGCATGCCCGAACCGTTGTCGCCAACGACCGGCTTCGGCATGAACGTTGCCGTCTTGCCGTACGAGTGCGCGACGTTGTGGATGATGTACTTCGACCATTGCGTCCAGTCGGCGCGCTCGACGAGCGTCGAGAACTTCGTGCCGATTTCGTTCTGGCCCTGGCCCGCCACTTCGTGGTGGTGCACTTCGACCGGGATGCCGAGCTGTTCGAGCAGCAGGCACATTTCCGAACGCATGTCCTGGAACGTGTCGACCGGTGCGACCGGGAAGTAGCCGCCCTTCGTGCCCGGACGGTGGCCCGTGTTGCCGCCTTCGAATTCCTTGCCCGACGACCACGGTGCTTCTTCCGAGTTGATCTTCACGAAGCAGCCCGACATGTCCGTGTTCCACTGGACCGAGTCGAAAATGAAGAATTCCGGCTCCGGACCGAAGTACGCGGTGTCGCCGATGCCCGTGCTCTTCAGGTACGCTTCGCCGCGCTTCGCGAGCGAACGCGGATCGCGCTCGTAGCCCTTGCCGTCGGCCGGCTCGACCACGTCGCAGGTCAGCACGAGGGTCGACTCTTCATAGAACGGGTCGACGAACGCCGCGTTCGGGTCCGGCATGAGCAGCATGTCCGACGCTTCGATACCCTTCCAGCCCGCAATCGACGAGCCGTCGAACGCATGGCCGCTTTCGAACTTGTCTTCGTCAAATGCCGAAACCGGCACCGACACGTGCTGTTCCTTGCCGCGCGTGTCCGTGAAGCGGAAATCGACAAACTTGACGTCCTCGTCCTTCACGAGCTGCATGACGTCGGCGACGGTTTTACTCATAACCTCTTCTCCTGATTGAACAATACCGGCGGACTGGGACCGCCTCGTTTATCGAGCTGCTCGGGGCCAGGCTTTCGCGCAGCGTGCCCCGATTGGACCGAATCCTATAAAGCAGCTTCCGTGCCATGCATGCGCCGGATTGGCGCGAATCGCGCCGAGGCTCGCCGCGACAGGGCTTCGCCGCGCGATTTCGGGGCTTCGCACGCAACCGCCGCTCCGACGCACGCACCCCGATGGTGCAATCCACGTTGTCAGGCAATCGGAAGGAATCGTTTTGGTGCATTCGCCTCATTCTGCACCTTTTTGGTGAGCGCGTGTGCGGTGCGCGAGCCACGCTGCGCACGGACATCGGGCGGCAGGCGGCGCGCTAGAATGGTCGTTTGATCGATCACTTTGCATGAGATCAGCGTAAGCGCCGAAGCGCCGAACCTGGTCGACACGGAGACCTCCTGCCATGAGTACGCTCGAACAACTTTATGCCAAGGCCAACGAACGCGGCGCGCAAGGCTCGCTCAACTACGCCGGCGCGCTGCTGCCGGCCGAGGCATTCGAACTGCTGCAGCTCGACCCGTCGGCGCGTCTCGTCGACGTGCGCACCCGCGCCGAACTCGACTGGGTCGGCCGCCCGCTCGTCGGCGACGGCCAGTACCTGCATCTCGAATGGACCCGCTACCCCGGCGGCGTGCCGAACGCCGAATTCGTCGCCCAGTTGACGGCGGCGCTCGAACCCGGCACGCCCGTGCTGTTCCTGTGCCGCAGCGCCGCGCGCTCGAAACTCGCGGCGGTCGCCGCCGCGCAGGCCGGCTTCACGAAAGCGTTCGACCTGCTCGAAGGCTTCGAGGGCACCAAGGATGCCGAAGGCCACCGCAAGACCGTCGACGGCTGGTGCTTCCGGAAACTGCCGTGGATCGGTGCTTGACGGCACCCGCGCGCCACACCCGGGGCTTGCGCCATCGTCGAGCCGGGCGATGACATGCCGATGACGGGCCGCACACCGGAACGGCGGCGGCCCGTTGCTTCTGGAAGTACCGGCTTTTGGAAATACCCGCGTCGGGAAATGCCGGCTTTTGGAATGCCGAACGGCGCGGCGCTCAGCCGCGCGGCGCGTCGGGCTCGACGATGTCGCCGCCGAGCAGGTGAACGCCCTCGCGCAGCTTCACGAACGCGGCCGCGACCGCTTCCGGCTCGCCCTTCACGCCGAGATCGATGTGGCGGCGCGCATAGATCCCGCCCCGCTCCGCATCGCCGACGCTCGGCAGGCTGAACACTCGCACGCCGGGGAAGTCGTGCTCGATCTTCTCCATCAGCGGCGTGAGCGTCGATTCCGGCAATTCGAACACGTACAGCGACCGCTCCGCATGCGGCGTCGCGTGATGCAGGTGCGCATACTTCGTGTCGAGCACCCATTCGATCATCGGCCAGGCCATCACCGGGAAGCCCGGCACGAAATGGAGGTCGCCGACCGAGAAGCCCGGAATCCGGTTGTAGCCGTTCGGGATGATCGTCGCGCCACGCGGAAACACGCCCATGTTGAAGCGATGCTGGTTCTCGGGCGACTCGAAGTCGACCGGCGTCTCCGGATCGGTATGGGTCTCGCGGATGCGCTCCTCGATCAGCCGCTTCGCTTCCTGGTGCAGCTCGAGCGGCACACCGAGCGCCGCGGCCGCGCATTGCCGCGTGTGATCGTCCGGCGTCGCGCCGATCCCGCCCGTCGAGAACACGATGTCGCCCGATGCGCGCGCGCGTGCGAGCGTCGCGGTGATGCGCGCCGGATCGTCGCCGACATACTCGGCCCAGTCGAGCGCGAGGCCGCGCGCGCCGAGCAGCTCGATGACCTTCGCCAGATGCTTGTCCTGCCGGCGACCCGAAAGGATTTCGTCGCCGATGATGATGATGCCGATACTCATGCCTGCCCCATGTCGATTGTGGTGGCGCGCGGTGTCGCGCGCAGGTCCTCGAGCGCGCGCAGGCAGTAATGGCCGAACCACAGCGCCGAAAACACCAGAATGAATGCGTAAACCCAGATCATCGCCGCCGCGACGAACGGAAACAGCACCATCATCCAGACCGACGACACCCAGATGAAGGTCGGCACCGTGCCGAGAAATCCGGTCGCGATGCCGATGCCGATCAGCGGCCAGCGGTGCTGCTGCACGAGCGCGCGGCGTTCGTCGCGGCTCGCGTGCTCCGCAAGCGCATCGTAGGTCATCACGCGATACGTGATCCAGCCGCCGATCACCGGCGGCAGCAGCGCGAAGAACGGCGGGATCAGCCACAGCGGCAGCGTGACGACGAGCAGCACGACGCCGGCGAACGCCGTCCCCAGCGCGTTGAGCACGCTGCCGAAGAACGTGCCGCCGCGCTTCATCTCGAGCTCGGCGAAGCGGCGGCTCGACAGGTGCTTGACGACGACCGGCATCGAGATCGACGCGATCAGCAGCAGCACCGTCAGCACGATCAACGGAACCGCGAGCGACACGACGACGAACGGCGCGACCACCGCATGCAGCTGCGACATGCCGATCACGTCGAACACCCGGTACAGCGCCGCCGTCAGCGCGAAGCTGTCGAGCGCGCCGCGCGCGGCGTCGATGAGCGTCTGCCACGCAAACCACAGCAGCACGCCCCAGAACAACGCGGACACGACGAACGGCATCAGGGTGAGCCACAGCATGCGCGGGTGCAGTGCGCTCGCGAATGCGCGGACGAAGGAACGCAGCAAGTCGTTCATGCAGACCTGTTTCAACGGAGAAAAACGGGGAAAGGATAAACCACGCGGCCCGCATGCGCCAAAACGCATGCGGGCCGCGGGAAAAGAACGCCCGGCGCAGGAACAATCATCGCCGGGCGGGGAGGAATGGCGGGCGCCGCGCTCAGGCCGACGCCGCGCCGCGCTTCGCGGGGACGAGGCGGCGGAAGATCCGCACGAACGCAAGCCCGTGTTGCGCCCAGAAGCCGTCGCCGTACGACACGCCCTCGATCTGCTCGCGGATGCCGGTCGGCTCGACCGTGCGGTTCCACGACGCGGTGCCGAACATCATGTCCCACCACGGGAACAGCACGCCGAAGTTGCAGCCGTACTTGGTGCCTTCGTGACCATAGCCGACCGCGTGATGGCGGCGGTGGAAGATCGGGCTCACGAGCAGGCGCTCGCCGAGCCAGCCGAACGACAGCCGCGCATTCGTGTGCTGAATGCTCTGCGCGAAGTTCGTGAGCGCGGTCAGCACGACGAACTGCGACGGCGACACGCCGATCACGAGCGCGATCGCCGCGAAGAAGCACGACTGGATCACGTCGTCGAGCAGGTGATTGCGGTCGTCGCACCACAGCGACATCTGCCGCTGGCTGTGATGCACCGCGTGCAGCTCCCACCAGACGCCGATCTTGTGCTGCCAGCGGTGATACCAGTAGCCGGCGAAATCGAGCACGACGAGATAGATCGCGAACGTGACGATCGGCATCGACGTGACGCCCGGCCACAGGTAGTCGAGGTTGAAGTTCGCAATCCCGTGCAGGCGCAGCCACGCCTGGAAGTTGTCGAACAGCGGCTGCAGCGCGAAGAAGAAGAACAGCGAGTAGATGCCGAGCTTCGCGATCAGCGTGTAGAGCACGTCGACCCGCACGGCACGGCGGTTCTCCCACTTCTCGACGGGCCACAGCACCTCGAGCGGGCGCAGCAGCACGAACATCGCGACGATCTGCAGCGCGCCGACGATCACCCAGTACAGCGCGTCGTAGGTGTCCTCGTCATAGTCCATCATGTCGAACTTGAAGAGGAGCGGCTGCACGATATCGACGTACAGCCAGGTCTGGATGTTCGACACGAACGCGTCGATCAGGTGCAGCATCGTTCGCTCCCGTGCGTCACGCGCCGTTCGCGGCCTTCCACGGCGCGCGGTCGTAGAAGTAGATCCCGTGCGGCGAGCGGCCGACGGAAATCGTCTGCACCAGCTTGCGCGACGGCAGGTCGATGATGCCGACCTTCTTCGCAAAGCGGAACGTCACCCACAGCGTCTTCTTGTCGGCGGCCAGCTCCATGTCGTCGGGACCCGGCAGCAGGCCCGTGATGTCGCCGACGTTGGTAAGCGTGTTCTCGTCGATGATGCTGATCGTGTTCGCGACCCGGTTAGTGACCGCGACGTGCGTGCCGTCGGCGAGCGAGCGGAAGTTGTGCGCGCCCTTGCCGGTCTGGATCGTCTTCACGACCTTCTGGTTACGCCAGTCGACGACCGCGACGTAATCCGCGCCCGTCATCCCGACCAGCAGGTACTTGTCGTCCGGCGTGAGCCACAGGCCCGCCGGCACCTTGCCGACCGGCATCTTCCACTTGACCGTCTGCGTCGCGAGGTCGACCGCCGCGATCTCGCCCGACACCTGCAGCGACACGAGCACCGTCTTGCTGTCCTTCGTGAACGCGAGGTGGCTCGGCATCGTCGCAAGCGGCAGGCGCTTCGCGATCTTCACATCGTGGCCGTCGTAACTGTAGATGTCGAGGCGATCGAGACGCAGACCGGTCGACACGAACCACTTGCGATCGGGCGAGAAGCCGAGCTGGTACGGATCCTCGATCCCTTCGACCGTGCGCTGCACCTTACCCGTCTTCGGATCGACGAAGATCAGGCTGTTCGACACCGAATTCGCGACGATCAGCGACGAATTGTCGGGGGTCGCCATCAGGTGGTGCGGTTCCTTGCCGGTCGGCATCGTCGCGACCACCTGGCGGGTCTGCTGATCGATCAGGGCAAGAGTGGCTTCGGCCGAATTGAGGATGATGACGTTATTCGCGTGGGCGACGGGCGCCAGCGCAGCTGCGGCCAGCACGAGCGTGCGGCCGAGGGAAAGGAAAGTGGGCATGAAGACTCACGTCGAGGAACAACCGTCATTGTAGAACGGACGACCCACCCCACCGGTTGACGGGAGCGGGAAATGCGCCACTTGGACGCAGGCGCGCCGCGCCGCGTTCCCGCCCTCTGCGTCTTTATTTTGCGTCTGGTTTTTACGTCTGGTTTCGTACCTGCTGCGCGCGGCGGCAGCCGCCCCCGCGCGCCGCACCTAGCGCTGCATCGACTCCCAGACCTTGTGCAGCCGCTTCACCGATACCGGCATCGGCGTGCGCAGCTCCTGCGCGAACAGCGAAATCCGCAGCTCCTCGAGCAGCCAGCGGAATTCCGCGAGCCGCGCATCGGCGACGCCGCCGCGCTGCGACACCGCGCGCTGGTACTGCTGCGCGAGCGGCTGCAGCTCGGCGAGCTGCTTCGTATCGCGGGCCGGATCGGCCTTCAGCTTGTCGATCCGCAGCGCGATCCCCTTCAGGTAGCGCGGGAAATGCGCAAGCTGCGCGTAAGGCGTGTCGATCACGAAGCGCTTGCCGACGAGTGCGGTCAGTTGCTGCTGCAGGTCCGCGTGCGCGGACGCGAACGGCTTCGCCTGCGCGAGCTTCTTCGCGAGCCCCGCATATTCGGCGAGGATCTGCCCGACGAGCCGCGCGATTTCCTGCGCGAGCAGGTTCAGCCGGCTCCGACCCTCATCGCGGCGCGCGTGGAAACTCGCGTCGTCGTCGGGCAGCGGATCCTGCAGGCACGCGCGATCGAGCGCGGTGTCGATCAGCTGGTCGCGCAGCTCGTCCTGCGTGCCGAGCGACATGTACTGCATCGCCATCTCGCGCAGCCCCGGCAGGTTCTTCTCCAGATACTTGATCGGTTCCTTCAGCTGCAGCGCGAACAGCCGCCGCAACCCCGCGCGGTGGATGCGCGCGGCTTCCTCCGGCGAATCGAATACCTCGACGTCGCAATGCGCGCCGCGATCGACGAGCGCCGGGTAGCCGAACAGCGTCTGCCCGCGCCGGCGGATCTCCAGCAGCTCGGGCAGCTTGCCGAAGTTCCACGTCGTCAGGTTCTCGTACAGCGCCGTCGCGCCGGATTCCGCCGGGACGGCGGTCTGCGGCGGCGCGCCCTTGCCGGTCTTGCCACCCTTGTCACCCTTGTCACTTGTAGCGCCCTTTTGGGTGGCCGCGCCAGCGCCCGCGACCGCGGACGGCTGCGCAGACGGGGACACATCGGCGTCGCCGCCGGCCGTGATCGTCGCCGCCGCGGCGATCTTCTGGAACTGCTGCTGCGCCTGCGCGCCGAGTTCCTGGCGCAGCTGCGCGAGATTGCGCCCCATCGCGAGCTGGCGGCCATGCTCGTCGATCACCTTGAAGTTCATGAACAGGTGCGCGGGCAGCGTCTCGAGCTTGAAGTCGCTGGTCTTCATCATGACCTGCGTCTCGTTGCGCACGTCGGCGATCAGCGCCTCGACGAGCCCGCCCGCGCCAAAGCGTTCGCGCCCCATCCGCTCGACGAAGCCGGCCGCGTATTCAGGCAGCGGCACGCAGTGCCGGCGCAGCTTCTGCGGCAACGACTTCAGCAGCAGTTGCACCTTTTCCTTCAGCATCCCCGGCACGAGCCACTCGCAGCGGCGCGCATCGACCTGGTTCAGCGCGTAGAGCGGCACCGCGAGCGTCACGCCGTCGCGCGGCGTACCGGGCTCGAAATGGTAGGTGAGCGCCATCTCGACGCCCGCCATCGTCGCGCGCTTCGGGAACAGGTCGGTCGTCACGCCCGCCGCCTCGTGGCGCATCAGGTCGTCGCGCGACAGGTACAGCAGGCGCAGCTTGTCCTCCTGCTGGCCGCTCTTCTTCACCTCGTCGCGATACCAGCGCTCGAACGCGACGCCCGTGTGGATCCCTTGCGGAATCGCCTGGTCGTAAAACGCGTGGATCAGTTCGTCGTCGACCAGCACGTCCTGGCGGCGCGACTTGTGCTCGAGCTGCTCGATGTCTGCGAGCAGTTTGCGGTTGTGCGCGAAGAATGCGAGCTTCGTGTCGAACTCGCCATCGACGAGCGCGCCGCGGACGAACAGCTCGCGCGCGCGCGCCGGATCCTGCTTGCCGAAGGCGACGCGCCGCCGGTGGTAGACGGGCAGCCCGTACAGCGTCGCGCGCTCGAACGCGCTCACCTGCGCCGGGCGCTTTTCCCAGTGCGGCTCGGACAGCGATTTCTTCAGCAGGTGCGCGCCGACCTTCTCGATCCATTCGGGCTCGATTTTCGCGAGGCAGCGCGCGTACAGCCGGCTCGTCTCGACGAGTTCGGCCGCCATCACCCAGCGCCCTGCCTTCTTCGCGAGCACGGAGCCCGGCCACAGGAAGAACTTGATCCCGCGCGCGCCGAGATAATGCGGCTCGTCCTCGGCCTTCAGGCCGAGGTTGCCGAGCAGGCCCGTCAACAGGGCCAGATGGATCTGCTCGTAGGTCGCGTCGGCTTCGTTCAGCCGCCAGCCGTGCTCGCGCACGACGGTCAGCAACTGCGAATGCACGTCGCGCCACTCGCGCAGCCGCAGATGCGACAGGAAATTTTGCCGGCACGCGTCGATCAACTGGCGGTTCGACTTCTTGTGCGCGACCGCTTCCTCAAACCACGCCCAGATCTTCAGCCACTGCAGGAATTCCGAACGCTCGTCGGCGAACCGGCGGTGCGCCTGGTCGGCCTGCTCCTGCGCTTCGATCGGCCGGTCGCGCGGGTCCTGCACCGACAGCGCGCTCGCGATGATCAGCACTTCGCGCAGCGCCTGCTGGTCGCGCGCGCCGAGGATCATCCGGCCGACCCGCGGGTCGAGCGGCAGCCGCGCAAGCTCGCGGCCGAGCGGCGTCAGCGCGTTGTCGTCGTCGACCGCGCCGAGTTCATTGAGGAGCTGGTAGCCGTCCGCGATCGCGCGGCCCGGCGGCGGCTCGAGGAATGGAAACGTTTCGATCGCCGTCAGGTGCAGCGACTTCATCCGCAGGATCACCGACGCGAGCGACGAGCGCAGGATTTCCGGATCGGTGAAGCGCGGTCGCGCCTGGTAGTCGGTTTCCTCGTACAGACGGATGCAGATGCCGTCCGCAACCCGGCCGCAGCGGCCCGCGCGCTGGTTCGCGGCGGCCTGCGAGATCGACTCGACCTGCAGTTGCTCGACCTTGTTCCGGTACGAATAGCGCTTCACGCGCGCGAGGCCCGTGTCGACGACGTAGCGGATGCCCGGCACCGTCAGCGAGGTCTCGGCGACGTTCGTCGCGAGCACGATGCGGCGCGCGTTCGACGGCTTGAACACCTTGTCCTGCTCGGCCGCGGACAACCGCGCGAACAGCGGCAGGATCTCGGTGTGCGGCGGATGATGCTTGCGCAGCGCCTCGGCCGCGTCGCGGATCTCGCGCTCGCCGGGCAGGAACACCAGCACGTCGCCCGAGCCTTCGCGGCACAGCTCGTCGACCGCGTCGACGATCGCGTCCATCAGGTCGCGCTCGGCCTCGCGCGCGGTCTTCACGCGATCACGGCCTGCCGTACCTTCGGCATTCTTGACTGCCGGACGGTCCTCGGCCACCGGGCGGTAGCGCATCTCGACCGGATACAGGCGCCCGCTCACCTCGATCACCGGCGCCGGCCGTTCGTCGCTGCCGAAATGGCGCGCGAAGCGATCTGCATCGATCGTCGCGGACGTGACGATCAGCTTCAGGTCCGGACGCTTCGGCAGGATCTCCTTCAGGTAGCCGAGCAGGAAGTCGATGTTCAGGCTGCGCTCGTGCGCCTCGTCGATGATCAGCGTGTCGTACGCTTTCAACAGCGGATCGGTCTGCGTCTCGGCGAGCAGGATCCCGTCCGTCATCAGCTTGACCGACGCGCCCGGCGCGAGATTGTCGGTGAACCGCACCTTGTAGCCGACCACTTCGCCGAACGGCGTGCCGAGCTCCTCGGCGATGCGGCGGCCGGTCGACGACGCGGCGAGCCGGCGCGGCTGCGTATGGCCGATCAGGCCCGTGCCGCCCGCACCGAGGCCGCGGCCAAGGTCGAGGCAGATCTTCGGCAGCTGCGTGGTCTTGCCCGAGCCCGTCTCGCCACAGACGATGACAACCTGATGACCGGCGATCGCGCGCGCGATCTCGTCGCGCTTGCCCGACACGGGCAGGCTTTCGGGGTACGTGATCGGCGGAATCGGATTCGGCGTGACAGCGGCGCGCGGCGGACGTTCGCGGCGCGGCGCGCGCGCGTCGG
>NZ_JAAGPL010000110.1:0-238 GCF_017104785.1 Burkholderia sp. Ac-20353
GAAAAAAAAAACTGATCAAGGTTAAGTCTGCGCTTTCCCATACTTCACTTAATCTTTTTCATGTCGATCTTGCATGCATACTTCTACGCACGGATGCTATGCCACACACTGTTGTGCGTCATATTGACTTTCACTACCTTCATACGTTGTTACTTGTTCACATACGTGATGTGTTGTCATATCGTCTCATTCTTAACACCTCTCATCTACTATCGTCAACTCTATGCCTAGTACGGCT
>NZ_JAAGPL010000111.1:0-29244 GCF_017104785.1 Burkholderia sp. Ac-20353
CGCCTGCCGCGAGCGCGGCGGGCGGCGCGGCTGCCGCGGCGACGAGCGCGGCCGTGGCGACGAGCGCACGTACCGCACGTACTGCGCGAGGCAGGCACGGAACGGCGCAACGCAATCGCATCGCGCGGGTGGGCGGGGGAATGATGCGCATGCCGGACTCCTGTCGAGAGATTCGTTCGGGAGAAGCGTGATGCGCTTTCGTGACGCTACGGCGTCAGCATAGGCGACGCGTGCGACGCGGTAAACAGTGCGAACACTCGCGTCGGCGATTACAGCGGCTGCAACCGTTCCTCGGCTGCGTGGCCGGGCGACGCGTGTTTAGCGCGGTTGCCGGCGCGTCAGACGCGGTGCCGCAGACGGCGCTCAGTCGTCCGGCGTGCAGACGCGCAAGCGATGTCCGTCGGGATCGAGCGCGACGAAGGTCCGCCCGAACACGGCCGTCATCGGCGCCTGCTCGATCCGCACGTCGAGCGCCTTCCAGGCTGCGTAGATCCGGTCGACCTCCGCATCGCTGTCGACCATGAACGCGAGCTCGGCGCGATGTCCGGTGCCGTTCGAAACGAAATCACGTGCGGTCGTCGACCACAGGCCGACATGAAGCCCGTTGTCGAACTTGAATGCCGCATAGGTCGGGAACGCAGCGAGGGGCGCACGCCCGAACAGCTTTTCATAAAACGCGACGCTACGCGCCGGGTCGTCGACATAGAGAAGAACAAGGTTCGGCGAAGCCATACGAGATCGTCCTGAGCGGGTTGAGATGCGAACCATTCTATTGGACGACACTGCCAGAAAATGGCAGCATTGAACCATGACACGCTCCGAACGCCTTCTGTCGCTGCTGCAGGCCCTGCGACGCCACCACGGGCCGGTCAGCGGCCGCGTGCTCGCGCAGGAACTCGGCATCAGCCTGCGCACCCTTTATCGCGACATCGCGTCGTTGCAGGCCCAGGGCGCGGATATCCAGGGCGAACCGGGGATCGGCTATGTGCTGCATCCCGGGTACATGCTGCCGCCGCTGATGTTTTCGCAATCCGAACTGGAAGCGCTGACGCTCGGTTTCCGCTGGGTCGCGAAATTCGCCGACGTGCAATTGACGTCGGCGGCGTCCGATGCGCTCGCGAAGATCTCCGCGGTGCTGCCGGCCGAACTGCGCCGCGACCTGGACAGCACCACGCTGCTCGTCGGTCCGCGTACGATCGCCGATCGGGAAACCGTCGACATGGACGACATCCGTCGCGTGATCCGCACCGAGCGGAAGCTGCGCGTCACGTATGCCGACGCCCGGGGGCGACGCTCCGAGCGCACCGTCTGGCCGTTTGCGCTGGGTTACTTCGACGATGCGCGAATACTGGTGACATGGTGCGAACTCAGGAACGATTTCCGGCATTTCCGGACTGACCGCATCGTCGCGATGGAACGTCTGGACGAGCGCTATCCGCGGCGACGCGCAGCGTTGCTGAAAGCATGGCGGGAAGCGGGCGCGGACGTGCGCGTTCCGGCGTAGGAACGCGCCGCCGGCTTATGCACGAAGCGGCGCGATCTTGCGCAGCCCGATCGAGCAGGGGAAGGGCAGGATTCGCCGCGGCGCATCCCCCGGAAAACTGCCCGGTATGGAGGCGGACTTACGCGCTGATCGCCGTCCGCCCATGGGACGTCAAGCGAACGTTTCGAGCGCGAGCAGTTCGTCGATCGTCTGCCGGCGGCGGATCAGCCGCGGCTCGCCGCGATCGACCAGCACCTCCGGCGCGAGCGGCCGGCTGTTGTAGTTCGACGACATCGACGAGCCATACGCACCGGCGTCGTGCAGGAACAGCAGGTCGCCGATCTGCGGCTGCGGCAGATGCCGGTGCGTGACCACGCCGCCCGCGTCCTGCGTGAACACGTCGCCCGATTCGCACAGCGGCCCCGCGATCGCGATATCGACGCGCGGCCGGCCCTCGGGCGCGGCGCCGTCGTGCGTGTGCACCGTCACGCCGTGATAGCTGCCGTACATCGCCGGGCGCATCAGGTCGTTGAAGCCCGCGTCGATCAGCACGAAGTCGTGCTTCGGCCGGCGGTTGACCGCCTGCACCTCGGTGACGAGCGTGCCCGCCTCGGCGACGAGGAAGCGTCCCGGCTCGATCTCGATGCGTACCGCGTGGCCGAGATGCTGCTCGATCCGCTTGCGCGCGGCATCCCACTGGCGGAAGTAGTGGTCGACGTCGACGCGCGGCTCGTCTTTCCGGTACGGGATCGACAGCCCGCCGCCCGCCGAGATCGCCTCGATGTCGTGGCCGAGCGACGTGACGAGATCGACCATCGCGTCGCACACCTGCGACAGGTGGCCGTAGTCGACGCCCGAGCCGATGTGCATGTGGATGCCGACCAGCTCGAGCCCGTACTGGCGCACGATCTCGATCGCACGCGGCACGTCGTCGATCCAGATCCCGTGCTTGCTCTGCGGGCCGCCGGTGTTGGTCTTGTTGCTGTGGCCGTGGCCGAAGCCGGGATTGATGCGCAGCCACACGCGATGGCCGGGGGCCGCTGCGCCGACGCGCGCAAGCATGTCGAGCGAGCCCGCGTTCACCGTCACGCCGTGCTTCAGCACCGTCGCGAGCGTCGGACGGTCGATCAGGTCCGCGGTGAACACGACGCCTTCCGGCGCGCCAGTCGCGGGATCGCCATCGGCGCGGAAGCCCGCCGCGAGGCTGCGCTCGATTTCGCCGAGCGACACCGCGTCGACATGCACGCCTTCGTCGCGCATCAGCTTCAGGATGTGGATGTTCGAACACGCCTTCTGCGCGTAGCGGATCGTGTCGAACTGACGCAGTTGCGCGATGCGGTCGCGGATAACGTCGGCGTCGTACACCCAGAGCGGGGTGCCGTATTGCTGCGCGAGCGCCGCGAGCTGGCGGGAATCGAGGGACATGATGAGCGGATCGGGTCGAAGCAATGGATAGGCCACATGATGCGCGTGATTGGTCATCCAGTAAAATGCCGCTTTGTCGACATTCCATTCATTCGGGATATACATGGCTACGCTGACTCACCGTCATATCGAGGTGTTCCGCGCGCTGATGGTCACGGGCAGTGCGACCCGCGCGGCCGAGATGCTCTACACGTCGCAGCCGACGATCAGCCGCGAGCTTGCGCGGATGGAGCAGATCGTCGGCTTCGCGCTGTTCGAGCGCACGCACGGGCGGCTGCGGCCGACGATGGCCGCGCTCACGCTGTACGACGACGTGCGGCTCGCGTATGTGGGGCTCGAGCGCATCACGGCGACCGCCGCGCGGCTGCGCGAGTTTCGCGACGGCCAGTTGTCGGTGATCGCGCTGCCCGCGTTCTCGCATGCGATCCTGCCGGGCGCGTGCCGGCGTTTTCATGCGGCGCACGCGGGCGTCAGTGTGTCGGTCGCGACGCAGGAGTCGCCGGTGCTCGAGGAGTGGCTCACCGCGCAGCGTTACGACCTCGGGCTTACCGAGCACGACGTTGCGCCAGCCGGCACCGTGCTCACGCCGCTGTTCGAGGCGGATGAGGTGTGCGTGCTGCCGGACGGCCATCCGCTGCTCGCGAAGGACGCGCTCGATCTCGAGGATCTTGCGGATCGCCCGTTCGTCAGTTTGTCGCTGAACGATCCGTACCGGATCATGATCGACGACGCGTTCGCGCAGCTCGGCGTCGCGCCGCGCTCGGTCGTCGAGACGCCGTCGGCCGTATCGGTGTGCGCGTTCGTGCGGCAGGGGCTCGGCGCGGCAATCGTCAATCCGCTGACCGCGCTCGATTTCGCGGGGCGCGACCTGCAGATCCGGCCGCTTACGCGCTCGTTCCCGTACCGGGTCAGCGTGATCGTGCCCGAGCACCGGCCGAAGAGTTTGCTCGTCGATGCGTTCGCCGCCGCGCTGCGGGACGAGGCGAAGGCGATTCGCCGGAGGCTTGCTGCGCACCTCGGTTGAAGTGTTGCGCGGTTTGGCGCGGTGTGGGCTGGCCCTGGCGTGCCCCGATGTGACCCGGTGCGGCCAGTATGATGGCGGTATTGCCATCCTCAACGAACTCCGCCATGTCATCTTCCGCCGCGACGCATGATCAACCGACGCTGACCGGGCCGCACGTCGAACTGTTGCCGCTGCAGACGTCGCATGCACAGGCGCTGCTGGATGCCGCTGCCGACGGGCAGCTCTGGAATCTCAAGGTAACCGTCGTGCCGGGGCCCGACACGATCGACACGTATATCTCCACCGCGTTGCAGGGGCGCGCGGCGGGCACCATGATGCCGTACGTGATCGTCGAGCGTGCGACGGGGCGGATCGTCGGCAGCACGCGCTTCTGGAAGATCGATCGCAAAAACCGCAAGCTTGAGATCGGTCACACGTGGCTTAGCGCGTCGGTGCAGCGCTCGCGCGTGAATACGGAAGCGAAATGGCTGTTGCTCACCTACGCGTTCGAGACGCTGCAGTGCGTGCGCGTGCAGTTCACGACCGACGAGCTCAACGAGAAATCGCGCGACGCGATTCTGCGGCTCGGTGCGAAGCAGGAGGGGATCGTGCGCCACGAACGGATCATGCCGGACGGCCGCAAGCGCAACTCGGTGCGCTTCAGCATCATCGATGACGAGTGGCCGGATGTGAAGGACAGGCTGCTGAGTCGGCTTGCGACCTGAGGCGGGATGGCACAGGCGGGATCACTATCCTGCACGCCCGGTGCCGACGGAAAGGGGGCGCTTGATGATACTGCCTGATCTATTGTATTTTTTACGGAATGGGAATGATTCTTAATTCGAGATAGCGTTCGAAACGCATACCGTTCAGAACGCCGGGGCGTCTTATGAGACAGGGAAACGTGATCTTTGGCGAATTCTGGGCGGGTTACGTCGGCATGGCCAGGCAAAACAGTCCGCATGCCCATATCGCAACGCAGCTTGCCGTCGGCCTCGGGTGCAACGTCATCATCGAATCGCATGACGGACCATGCCAATGCAAGGGCGTGATGATTGGTCCGCGTGTCGAGCACGTCGCACGCGCCGATGGAGACAACGTCGCCTTCCTCTACATATCGCCGCACGCACCGCTCGGGCGCGCACTCCAGGCGAGGCTCGGCGAAGCGGGGATAGCCGAATTGCCGCCCGATGTGACCGACAGCATCACGTCGACGCTGTCGCGAGATGTCGGGCCGGACTCATTCGCCGCTATCGTCTCCGCATTATCAAGTCGTTGGATACCCGATGTCCCGCCTGCATTCGATTTGCGTCTGCAGCTCGCGGTCAACATGTTGCGCAATGATCAGGGCGATCTCGGCGCGATGGCGCGCGCTGCTGCGGCGGTCGGACTGTCGGAGCCGCGGTTGCGCTCGCTGGCGCTTCGCCAGCTCGGCGTACCGCTGTCGCAATGGATGATCTGGCGAAAACTCGAACGCAGCGCCCGCGCGATCGCAAACGGTGCGTCACTCGCCGACGCCGCGATCGACGGCGGCTTTTCCGATCAAGCCCATCTGGCTCGCACGATGCGCCGGATGTTCGGCATCACGGCTGGTCAGGCCATGTCGCCGTTGCGCAGTGCAAGCGATTCGTTCAAGCATCCGGCGTGCGTCGAGGGCATCATTTAAGCAGGGTGTCGTGGCTTGATGCGATGTCGGCGGGCTCGGGCGAACGGCTAGCACGACGGTAAAGTCCGAACGACGACGTTTCGGATGTGGGTGTCCGTCGTGATGACAGCGCATGACGACGCAGTATGCGGGTATCGCGTCTATTTGCTGATTGCAACGGGTGGCGGCAGGTCGCCTGAGAAATATCATTCAATTTAATCGAGGTCTGCCATTCCATGCTGATAATGATAAGTATTGCGAAATAATAGTAACGGGTGAGGGGCGGTGTTTGTCGCCCGGTGTCACACGTAGTTGATCCACATTGTATGGTACGTCCAATGAACAGGAAGCAGCGGATCACCCTGGGGTTCGCCGTGGTAGTGATTGGCGGGATCGTTGTCTACAGCGTACAGCGCTGGCGCGACGCCGGCACCTATGTGTCGACCGATAACGCCACGGTCGAAGGGGTCATCATTCCGATCCGTGCCAAGGTGGCCGGAACGGTGCAAGCGGTTCCCGTCAGCGACAACGACGCGGTCCGCGCAGGGACTGTGTTGGTGCAACTGCGCGACGGCGAATTTGCGCAGCGTGTCGAGCAGGCCGACGCCGAGTACGCTGCGCTGCTGGTGGCGGCCGGCAAGGCGGGCGGCCCCGGCCAGCTCGACAGTCAGGTCCGCGCCGCTACCGCGAACACGAACGCGGCGCGTGCGTCGATTCAGCAGTTGCAGGCCAGCCTGACCAATGCGCAGGCCGACTATGGGCGTGCCCGGCAACTGGCCGCGCAAGGGATGATGACCCGCCAGGCGCTCGATGCCGCGCGCACGCGCGCCGACACGCTCGCGCACAGTGTCGACGCTGCGCGCAGTACGTCGCAGGCGGCCTACGAAGGCGTACTGGCGCAGAAGGCCGAGCTGAAGACGCAAGGCTACCGGATCGACGCCGCGAAGGCGCGACTCGAGATCGCGCGAATCCAGTTCGCCGACAGCCGCCTGACTGCACCGCGCAATGGCGTCGTGTCTAGGAAGGACGTCCAGCCCGGGCAGTTTGTCGTCGTCGGTCAGCAGTTGATGAGCGTCACGGATCTCGACGATGTCTGGATAGTCGCGAATCTCAAGGAAACCGACGTGGGTAGGGTGAAGGTGGGTCAGACGGCGCAAATCGTCGTCGATGCGTATCCGGGCCAAGCGTTCGACGGCGTTGTGCAGAGCATCGGTTCGGCTACCGGATCGAAATTCTCGCTGCTGCCGCAGGAGAACGCGACCGGCAACTTCACCAAGGTCGTGCAGCGCATTCCGGTGAAGATCGTGCTCAAACATGGTACGAGCGAGCGCGCTACGCCGCTGCGTCCCGGCATGAGTGCGTTCGTGCGGATTCGTACCGCCGGTGACGGCGCATGATCCGTGCTTCGGGAGGGACTCGCATGCTCATGCCTTACCTCGTGGCACTGACTGTTACGCTGGCGTCGATGATGGAACTGCTCGACGTCACGATCGTCAATGTGGCGGTGCCGAATCTCATGGGCAGTTTCGGCGCGTCGGTCGACGAGATCGCCTGGGTGTCGACCGGCTACGTCGTCGCAAACGTCGTGATTCTGCCGATCAGCGGCTGGTTGTCGGCCTACTTCGGGCGCCGGCTCTACTACATGACGTCGATCGCCGTGTTCGTGCTCGCGTCGGTAGGCTGTGCCGCCTCCACCGCGTTGTGGGAGCTCGTTGCGTGCCGCGTGTTGCAGGGGCTCGCGGGCGGCGGCCTGCTCGGCATCTCGCAGGCCGCGATCTATGACGTGTTTCCGAAGGAGCGGGTGAGCACCGGGCTTGCCGTTTATGGAATCGGCGTGATGATGGGGCCGACGCTCGGCCCGACGATCGGCGGCTACCTGATCGATCATTATTCGTGGCACTGGATCTTCCTGATCAATGTTCCGATTGGTGCGGCGGCGATCCTGCTCTCCCTGGCGTTCGTTGCCGATTCGCAGAACGAGGTCAAACCGGAGCAGATCGACTATGCCGGCTTCGCATTGCTCGCGGCCGGAGTCGGGACGCTGCAGATCCTGCTGGAGCGCGGCGAGCACTGGGACTGGTTCGACTCGGTCAACGCATGGGCATGCCTGCTGATCAGCGGTGTGAGCCTCGTGCTGTTCTTCTGGTACGAGCCACGCATCCGCAATCCGGTCGTGAACACGCGGCTGTTCCTCGACCGGCAGTTCATGCTCGGCTCGATCTGCGCGTTTTGCGTCGGGTTCGGGCTTTACAGCACGCTGTTCATGGTGCCGCTGTATCTGCAGACGCTCATGCATCAGAGCCCTTATCAGAGCGGGCTGATCATCTTTCCGGGCGCGCTCGCGAGTGCGGTCAGCACACTCGTGATCGGCAAGCTGTCGCAGGAGAACAAGCTCGACGAGCGTGTCTTCATCACGATCGGCATAGGTCTCTACTGCTATGCGATGTATCTGCATTCGCAGTTCACGCTCGACAATTCCACTGAATCGTTTTTCTGGCCGCTTGTGATTCGTGGCTTCGGGCTCGGGATGATCTTCGTTCCGCTAACCAACCTGGCGCTGCGCAGGCTCGGCCCCACCCTGATCTCGGGTGCGTCCGGCGTGCTGAACCTGATGCGGCAACTCGGCGGAAGCGTCGGGATCGCGATTGCCGCGACGATGCTTGCGCGCTGGTCATGGGTCCGCTATGCGGAGCTGTCGACCCACGTGACGGAGCAGAGCATCTTGCGCAGCAGCTGGAGTGCGCTGCTTGCCGATCCACGCTTTCTGACCGTCGCATTCGAAAGCCGTACGCAGGGGATGGCCGCGCTGCCTTACCTGCAGACGCTGCGGCAGAGCCGGATGCTCGCATTCGACATGCTGTTCGCGATCTTCGGCATCGTGATGGCGTTCGGCATACCGATGACCTTGCTGATGCGCCGCCGATGAATGCGTCACCGCTCTCACGGATGATCGTCATGTTCTGTGCCTTGTTCAACGACGGCTCGCGTCGGATGTCTGTCTGCGTGCTCGTCACCGTGCTCGCGATCGGTGGGGCAGCGCGCGCGGAGGATCTGCTTGATGTGTACCGCAGTGCGCTGTCGAACGACATGAAATTTTCAAGCGCGAAAGCGCAGGTCGAAGCGACTCGCCAGAAGCTGGGGCAGGCCCGTGCGGGACTATTGCCACAGGTGTCGCTGCATGCGATGACCAGCTGGACCAACGAGCATTACGCTCCGCCGGCGATCGACAGCAGCTTCAATGCGAACGGCTACGCGGTCGTATTGACCCAGCCGCTATTCCGGATGCAGAACCTGATCCAATACGATCAGAGCAAGCTGACGATTGCGAATGCCGAGATGCGGCTCGAGTCGGCCCGTCAGGACCTGATCTTGCGTGTCACGAAGACCTACTTCGACGTGCTGCTCGCGCGCGAGGCGTTGCAAACGGCGCAGGCGCAGCAGCAGACGCTTGCGCGCCAGAAGAAGATGGTCGACGGCCATTACAAGGCGGGCACGGCGACGTTGCCGGACGTGCATGACGTGCAGGCACGTTTTGATCTCGCGAATGCGCAGGTGATCGCGGCGGCGAGTGAACTGCAACTGAGGCTCGAGGCGTTGCGGCAACTCGCTGGCGTGTTGCCAGCCGGTCTCGCCGCGCTGCGCGCGGATGCGCGGATCGATTTGCCGCAACCTGCGGCGATCGACGACTGGTCGCTTGCCGCCACGCAGGACAATCTCGACGTGCAGGCCGCGGGGATCGCCGTGCGGATGGCCGGCAAGGAGATGGACAAGCAACGGGCGGGACATCTGCCGACGCTCGACCTTGTGGTGGGGCAGGGACGTTTGTCGCAAGGCGGCGGCGTCATCTTCGACTTCCCGATTCCGTCGAACCGGATCAACCAGACCACGGTGGGCCTTCAGCTGATGATTCCGATCTTCGCGGGCGGCGGCATCAACGCACGCGCGAAGGAAGCAGCCGCGCTAAAGAGCAAGCAGGAGGACGAGTACGAGGACCTGCGGCGCAATGCGAGCTTGCGTGCGCGCCAGGCTTACTTGTCGATCCTGAGCGGGATCAACAGGATCAAGGCGCTGCAACAGGCGCTCAGGTCGAGCGAAACGACACTGAAGTCCAACCAGCTCGCGTATGAGGTTGGTACGCGCGTCACCAGTGACGTGCTCAATGCCGAGCAGCAGGTGACCAGTACGCGCCAGCAGTTGTCGCAGGCCCGGTTCGACACGCTGTTGGCCGAGCTTCAGTTGAAAGCAGCGGTGGGTCGGCTGGACGTCGGCGAACTGGAACGGATCAACGCATTGCTCGACAAGCGCCCGCAGATCCGGTGACGTTGTACTTTCCCCATGCAGAAAGCGCCGCCGGGAGAGGGACCGGCGGCGGCACAGCGGGAAGAAGACAGCGGGAAGAAAGCAGCCGCGCTACGCGCGGCATGCCGGGCGCGTTACTGCGCCGATTACTGCGCCGATGCGAGGTGATGACGCTGCGCGAGCTTCTGCGCTTCCGCGTAATGCGCCTGCAGGATCGGCAGCGACTGGCGTGCGACTTCCTTCAGCTTCGTGTCGCGGCCCGACGCGATCTCGGCCTGGAACACCGAGATCGCCTTCTGCTCGCCGCTCAGCGCGACCTGCTCGAGGTATGCCTTGTCGAATTCGGCGCCGCGCAGGTTCTTGATGCTGTCGAGCGCGGCGGTGTCCGGATCGTTGTGCGGCACGTCGACACCGCGCGGGCTTGCGGCGCGCATCGCCTGGATGATCTTCTCGTCGTCGGTGACGATGCGTTGCGCGAACGCCTTGACCTGGCTGTCCGACGTGCGCGAATCGGCAATTCTTGCCGCGTCGTGCTGCGTCGACACGACTTTCGTACCGTCAGTGATGAATGCCTGGTCAGCCTCGTGGATACGCGTTTCGCCGGCCGCCGGCTTGGCCGGCTGGGTCGGTTGCGCGCTCTGCGCATTGGCGGTCACCGCGACCAGCAGAAGGCCGGCGGCAGACAGGGCAAGACGGGAAGCAGTGGAAAAACGGCTCATGGAACCTCCTTTCGATCGGGTTCGTTGAGGAACGGATAGGATCATCCGTGGCTGTGCGAGAGGCCGGGCGCAAGCCCGGGCCGGTCCGGTTGCCGTTCTGCCGCGGCGGCAACCGCAGGGGGAACCGGCCCGACCGATTCTAGGAGAGGGGGTGGCGAGCAGGTGATACGACGCTGTCGCTTGTGTAACGTTTGGTAAGACGATTCGACGCGCGATGGCGAATGTCATCGTTTGTGCTGCAGGGGGATGCGCGTGCCGCGCGTCACACGATGTCGAGCAACGCGTCGATGCGCGTCAGCAGCGGCGTCGCGCAATGCATCTGCAACGTGCCGGGCGCGGTGTAGCCCCACGCGACGCCCTGGAAGGCGACGTTCGCGCGGCGCGCGGCATCCGCATCGCGGATCTCGTCGCCGACGTACAGCATCTCGCCGCTGCGCAGGCCTGCTTCGCGTGCGAGCGCGCGCAGCCGCCGCGACTTGCCGAACAGCGAAATCCCGCATGCGAAGTGGGCGACGTGATCGCATGCCGGTGCGCCGAGCCGGTCGCGCACGACCGCTTCGGTGTTCGACGTCGCGATCGCGATTTTCACGCCGCGCGCCGCGAGCGCGCCGAAGGTGTCGGCGACGCCCGGAAACAGCGATACGTCGGCAATGCGCCGCTGCATCAGGCGGCGCATGTCGATCGTCACTTGCGGTACCTTCCATGGCGCCACTTCGAGCGCGCGAATGATGTCGCGCGCGGACAGGCCGCGCAGCGTCGCGATCAGCGCGTCGTCGACGTCGCGGAATCCGTGCAGGCGCGACGCTTCCGACAACGCTGCAACGAAGCAGTCGAAGGAGTCGGCGAGCGTGCCGTCGAAGTCGAACGCGATCAGTCGGTAGGTCATGAGAAGCGGGGTGAGCGTGGCCGCGATTGTAATCGGTTCGTCGACGTGCATTTGCAGCGCGAGCGCGCAGGCCCCAGAATAGCCGCACCAATCAGCACCAATCAGCACAATCGGCAATCAGACCAGCATACGGGCAGCGCGTGGGCATTAATTTCGATCTCACCGACTTGCAGGCCTTCCGGGCGGTGGTTCAGCTCGGCAGCTTTCGCAAGGCGGCGGACGCAATCAACATTTCGCAGCCGGCGTTGAGCCGGCGCATCGAGAAGCTCGAGGCAGCGCTGGGCGTGCGGCTGTTCGAGCGGACGACGCGCAGCGTCACGCTGACGACGGTCGGACGCGTATTCGCGCCGAGCGCCGAGCAGGTGCTCGACGATCTCGACGCCGCGCTGCTCGGCATCCGCGACGTGTCGTCGAGCCGGCTCGGCCACGTGACGATCGCGTGCGTGCCGTCGGTCGCGTATTACTTCCTGCCGAACACGATCGCGCGTTTCCGCACCCGCTACCCAAGGATCCGTATCAAGCTGATCGACGCGAGCGCGAACGAGGTGCTCGACACGGTGATGAGCGGCGAGGCCGACTTCGGGGTCGGCTTCATGGGAAGCCAGGAAGCGGACGTCGAATTCACGACGCTGCTCGAGGAGCGCTTCGTCGTTGCATGCCGGCGCGATCATCCGCTCGCCGCGAAGAAGCGCGTGACCTGGCGCGAGCTATACGAGTACGACTATGTGTCGGTCGACAAGACCTCCGGCAACCGGCTGCTGCTCGACCAGGCGCTCGCGGGCATCGCGCCGCGTGCGCCGAGCGTCTGCGAGACGCGACACGTAACGACGATGCTCGGGCTTGTCGAGGCGGGCCTTGGCGTCGCGGCGGTGCCGTCGATGGCGATGCCGCTGTCGACGCATCCGATCCTGACGAGCGTGCCGCTCGTCGATCCGGTCGTCACGCGGCGCGTTGGCATCGTGCGGCGGCGCGGCCGCACGCTGACGCCGGCCGCGCAGGAATTTCTCCAGCATGTGGTCGATGACCACAAGCCGGCCGCGCGGCGCAAGCGTGCGGCAGGAGATCGCGCGTGAGCTTGCCGCGGCCGCTGCGTCCGCTCAGGCTGCTGTACGTGCAGGTGCTGATCGGGATGGCGCTCGGTGTCGCGGTCGGGCATGTGTTCCCGCACGTGGGCATCGCGCTCAAGCCGCTCGGCGACGCGTTCGTCGCGCTCGTGCGGATGATGGTCGCGCCGATCGTGTTCTGCACGATCGTGACGGGCATCAATGCGGTCGGCGACGGCGCACGCATCGGCCGCACGATCGTCAAGGCGCTCGCGCTGTTCTACGCGCTGACTGCGGCCGCGCTCGCCGTGGGGCTCGCGATCGCGTGGGCCGCGCGGCCGGGTGACGGCCTGCATGTCGCGGCACGTCATCTCGATGCGTCGGCACTTGCGTCGTTCACGGTACGCGCGCCGGCGACGGGCGTCGCGTCGTTCCTGCTGCAGGTCATCCCCGATACGCTCGTCGGCGCGTTCGCCACCGGCGACGTGCTGCCGGTGTTGCTGGTCGGGCTGCTGTTCGGCTTCGCGCTCGCTGCGACCGAAGGGCGCGACGGCATCGTGCATGCGGTCGTCGAGGGTGTCGCGCGTGTGCTGTTCCGCGTCCTCGCGCTCGTGATGCGGCTCGCGCCGCTCGGCGCGTTCGGCGCGATCGCGTTCGCGGTCGGGCGCTTCGGTGTCGATTCGCTCGGCTCGCTCGGCAAGCTGATCGTCGCGATGTATCTCGCGTGTGCGCTATTCGTGATGCTCGTGCTCGCGCCACTCGCGCGCCTGCATGGTTTCTCGCTTTGGCGGCTGTTGCGCTATCTGCGGGAGGAATTGCTGATCGTGCTCGCGACGTCGTCGACGGAGCCGGTGCTGCCGCGTTTGCTCGTGAAGCTCGAGGTGCTCGGCTGCGACAAGGGCGTGGTCGGCATCGTGCTGCCCGCCGGGTATTCGTTCAATCTCGACGGCACCGCGATCTACCTGACGCTCGCCGCGCTGTTCATCGCACAGGCGTGCGACGTGCCGCTGTCCGCAGCGCAGGTCGCGACGCTGCTCGCGGTGATGCTGATCACGTCGAAGGGCGCGGCGGGCGTGTCGGGCAGCGGGCTCGTCGCGCTGATCGCGACGCTGACGGTGGTGCCCGACCTGCCGGTCGCGGGCGTCGCGTTGCTGGTCGGCATCGACCGCTTCATGTCGGAGGCGCGTGCATTGACGAGCGTGATCAGCAATGCGTGCGCGGTGGTCGTCGTGTCGATCTGGCAGCGGGGCTGCGATCGCGCGCGGCTGCGTGAAGCGCTCGACGCAGCACAGCCGCCTGCGCAGCTTGCCGCATCCTGCCCGCCGCGGCGCACCGGACGTCCGTGATTAGCGCGATCGCACGTCGCAATGAAGCCCGGCGCAATACCGGGTGCAATTCCGGGCGCGTGCGCAGCGCCGGCGTCGTCAGCGCGTCGTCACCGAATCGAGCCCGGTCGCCCGTACGACCGGCTGCGCTTGCGGTGACGCGAGATAGTCGAGCAGCTTCTTCGCGTCATCCGCATGTGCGGCGCCGACCGGGATGCCGCCCGCGAAGCGCGTGACCGACTGCACCGATTCGGGCACCTTGCCGACGTACGCGGCGCCCTGCACGGGCAGCAGTTCGCTGACCTGCTGGAAGCCGATCTCGTAGTCGCCGTTCGCGACGACCGATGCGACCGGAATCTTCGGCACCATCGATGCCTTCGGGCGAACCTGCGTATCGATACCGAGCTTCCTGAACATTTCCTTCTCGATGTAGACGCCGCTCGCGCTGTCCGAGTATGCGACCGATTTCGCGCGCAGCAGCACGTCCTTCAGCCCGTCGACGGTGTCGATGTCCGGCTTCGGCGCGCCCGCGCGCACGACCATGCCGATTCGCGAATCGGCGAGTTCGACGCGCGACGCCGGAATCACCTTGCCTTCCTGGATCAACTGGTCGAGCGCGTAGCCGACCATGATCAGCACGTCGGCCTGCTCGCCGCGCGCGAGGCGGTTCGGAATCGCCTCCTTCGACTGGCCCATCGACGGGCCGCGAATCGTGTCGAGCGTGTCGCCGGTCGCGGCGGTGAAGCCGGGGCCGAGCTGCTGGTAGGCGGCCGTGAAGCCGCCTGAAATCATCACGTGCAGTTCGGCGGCGCGGGCGTGGAGCGCGACGGACGCGAGCGCGGCGGCGGCGAGCCAGATTGCCGCGCGGCGCGAGAGCGATCGGGTGTTCATCGTTCGGGATCCTGAAGTCGGGAGAAAGCGCGGCGCACTGGCGCCGCGCGCGAGTGAGCCGCCGGGCCGATCACGCGGCGCGCAGCGCGTCACGGCGGCGGCTGTACAGCAGGACCGTCGCGCCGAACGCGCACGCGGCGGCGAAGCTCATCCAGAAACCGGGCGCGGCCTTGTCGCCGGTCGAGTGGATCAGCGCGGTCGAGATCGCGGGCGTGAAGCCGCCGAACACCGCGGTCGCGAGGCTGTAGGCGAGCGAGAAGCCGGCGACGCGCACGTCGGCGGGCATCACCTCGGTCAGTGCTGCGACCATTGCGCCGTTGTAGATGCCATACATGAACGACAGCCACAGCAGCACCATCAGCATGTTGACGAAGCTCGGCGCGTGCGCGAGCAGCGACAGCGCAGGGTATGCGGTCAGCACGTTCAGCGCGGTCATCGCGAGCAGCACCGGGCGGCGGCCGAAGCGGTCCGACAGCGTGCCGCCGATCGGCAGCCAGACGAAGTTCGATACGGCGACGCACAGCGTCACGAGCAGGCTGTCCGCGGTGCTCAGGTGCAGCACGGTCTTGCCGAAGGTCGGCGCGTAGACGGTGATCAGGTAGAAGCTCGTCGTCGTCATCGCGACGAGCAGCATGCCGCCGAGCACGACGACCCAGTTGCGCGCGAGCGTCACGAACACCTCGCGCATCGCCGGGCGATGGCGGCGCTGCGCATATTCTTCGGTTTCCTGCAGATTGCGACGAAGCATGAAGATCGCCGGCACGATCAGGCAGCCGACGAGGAACGGCACGCGCCAGCCCCATGCGGCGATCTGCGCGGCAGAGAGCCACTGGTTCAGCGCGAAGCCGAGCGCGGCCGCGACGACGATCGACACCTGCTGGCTCGCCGACTGCCAGCTCGTGTAGAAGCCTTTGCGGCCGGGCGTCGCCATTTCCGCGAGATAGACGGATACGCCACCCAGCTCCGCGCCGGCGGAGAAGCCCTGCAGCAGGCGGCCGGCGAGCACGGCGGCCGGCGCGAGCAGGCCGATCGATGCGTAACCGGGCACGAACGCGATCAGGATCGTGCCGCTTGCCATGATCGACAGCGTGACGATCAGCCCCTTGCGGCGGCCGACCTCGTCGATGTACGCGCCTAGCACGATCGCGCCGAGCGGGCGCATCAGGAAGCCCGCGCCGAATACCGCGAAGGTCATCATCAGCGACGCGAACTCGCTGCTCGACGGAAAGAACACCGATGCGATCTGCGTCGCATAGAAACCGAACAGGAAGAAGTCGAACTGCTCGAGGAAGTTGCCGGCAGTGACGCGGAATACGGCCGCGGCCCTGGACGGGGCGGGGGTGGCCACGGGATGTGACATCGGGTTGTCTCCGGATATTTCATTGGACGGCGTCCGGGCTGCGCCGGGACGAAGTGCACATGGTCATCCGGATCGGCAGCCGCGTGAAGTGCATTTTTTCGAAGGATTGATGCGTGAGTGCTATCAATCGGCCGAGGCGGCCTGAAGAGGATGTGCCGGAATAAAGCGGCCTGCCCGTTCGTTTAGGCCATCAGTGAAACGCGTGATGCCCCGGGGGTGTGTGAAATGAAACGCATCGTGCTACGGCTCCTTCCGGCAATCCTGTTGGCCGGTGCAGGGTGTGACGACCTGGAGCGGTCGCGGGCGATCGACGATTCGACCGTCGCTGGAAGAACCATTGCGCGGCAAGTGTGTTCGAGCTGTCACAGCGTGAACGGCGTGTCGGTGTCCCCGATGTTTCCCAAACTGGCCGCGCAGCCGAGGGAATATTTGATCGCCCAACTGACGGACTTCAGGAATCATCGCCGCTCCGACCCGAATGCACGGAAATTCATGTGGGGGTTCACGCATTTGAGCGACACACAGATCGGGCAGATTGCCGCGTACTTCTCCAGCCAGCCTCCTGCGCCCGGCAAATCCGGCGATCCGCCGCTTGCCAACACGGGCCGCGTGATTTTTGCGTCAGGCTTGCCGAACAAGGGCGTGGTTGCATGCAGCAGTTGTCATGGCCTGCATGGCGAGGGCGCGGGTGAAGTACCGCGACTCGCAGGTCAACACGCCGATTACATCGTGAAGCAACTATCGGTTTTTCGACATGACGGGCAGAGGCCGCGCGGCGAACCGATGAAGGCTGTCTCGGACAACTTGTCGGAGCAGGAAACGCGAGCGGTAGCCGCTTACCTGGAGGCGCTTACGACGGGCGCCGCTGCGGTCAGCGAGCAAAGCCGCGAGTGAAGCGACCGTGACGGACGGAATAAACCCGACCGCCTGTCCGTTTACTAGCGGTTCGTTCGCGTTCGGAGCGCCACCATGAAACGGGTCCATGCGTCGTTTGCCGCTGTGACGGCGGCTGTCATATTGGCGAGCGTCGTCGCGTGCGGCGGCGGCGGTTCCTCCCATATCAGGCAGTACCAGGTCAGCGCGCTGGTCTCTGACGGCGCGCTTCCGGCGGCTCACGTCGATGCCAACCTGAAGAATCCGTGGGGCATTGCCTTCAATCCCAAGGGCTTCGCCTGGGTCGCGGATAACGGCACGCAGCGCGCGACGCTCTACGATGGCAATGGCGTGCCGCAGTCGCTGGTCGTGACGATCCCGCCTGGCACGCACGGCGCCGCCGATCCGACCGGCATCGTGTTCAACGGCACGACCGACTTCATGGTGACCCAGGGCGCCAAATCGGGGCCTGCGGCCTTCATCTTCGCTGGCGAGGGCGGGACCCTCGCCGCATGGTCGCCGGCGGTCAACCCGACGTCGGCCGTCACGGTGTTCGATAGCGGCGGCGCCGCCGTCTACAAGGGGCTCGCGATGGCCAGCAACAATGGCGCAAACTTCCTGTACGCGACGGACTTCCACAACAACCGGATCGACGTGTTCGACCGGACCTTCGCCAGGGTCACGCCGGCCGGCGCGTTCCAGGATCCTTCGTTGCCGGCGGGGTTTGCGCCGTTCGGCATCCAGGCGATCGGCTCGAAACTGTTCGTCAGTTATGCGAAGCAGGATACGGCGGCGCGCGATGACGTGGCCGGCGCGGGGTTCGGCGTGATCGACGTGTTCAGTCCGTCGGGACAATTCCTGCAGCGCTTCGCCACGGGCGGGCCGTTGAATGCGCCGTGGGGCATGGCCTTGGCGCCCGCGGACTTCGGCCGCTTCGGCAACGCCATGTTGATCGGCAACTTCGGTGACGGCATGATCCACGCGTTCGATGCGACTTCCGGGATCATGCTCGGGACCCTCGAGCAACGCGATGGCAGCGCGATCGTCGAGCCGGGACTGCAGGGCATGGCATTCGGCAATGGCCTCGACAGTCAACCGGTCAACACGCTGTTCTTCGCCGCGGGACCCAACGGCAAAGCCGACGGCCTCTATGGCCGCATCGACGTCGGTCCGTGATCGCCGGCGCCTGGCGTGACGGCGTTCGAGCGCAGCGCGGGCACGCGCGGCGGGAGATATACTGGCTGACACCCAACGCGGTTTCCGGAAAGCCCGATGTCCAGCCATCCCGCCACGCTTCTGAAGTCGATCGATGCCGACAAGGCGACGCTCGATGCCGCGCGCCCGCTGTCGCGGGAAGCGCTCTCGTTATTGCGCGAGAGACTGGTGCGTGAATGGACCGGTCACGCGAGCGCAAGCGCGATCGAGCGCGACACCCCGACGCCGCGCGAGACCCGGGTCGTGCTGAATTGCATCACGGTCGATGGCAAGACCCTGCGCGAGCATGTCGACGCGACGCATCATCGCGACGCAATCCGCTATGCCGAAGACATCGTATCGAAGCGCGAGGCGCTGTCCGAGCGGCAGATCCGCAACCTTCACCGGCTGGTGCTGAACACGATCGGCGACGGCGACGTGCGGCGCTACCGCCACGAGAACGTCGCGATCGCGGGTGCGAGCGCGATGCCGCCTGGCTTCCTGGACCTGCCCGCCGCAATGGCGGCGCTGATCGGCTGGTACCGCGAGGCCGGCGCGATGCCCCCGATCGCGCGTGCGGCCGAACTGCATGCGCGGCTGCTGAAGATCCATCCGTTCGTCGACGGCAACGGCCGGACCGCACGCCTGCTGCTCGCTTTCGAACTGATGAAGGACGGCTATCCGCCTGCGATCATTCGCGACGAAGACCGGCCTGCCTACTACGACGCGCTGGACCGCGCATGCGCCGGCGGCGAGTTCGGCGACATCACGCGCGTGGTCGCGGAATCGGTGCTGCGCTCGCTGCACGCGTATCTCGACGCGCTCGGGTTGCGCGATGCCACAGGGCCCGCGAGCGCGCGTTCCGGTGCCGAGGTCGCCGGTCCGGCCGGGAAGCGCGTCGCCGTTCATTTTTCCAACCACCCCGACGGAGTACCCACGTGTCCGCTGCCACCCCCGCCACGCTGAGATTTTCGACCGACAAGCACGAACTCGACGTCGACGCGATCTATGACTTCCTGCATCGCGAAGCGTACTGGTCGATCGGCATTCCGCGCGACGTGTTCGACCGCTCGATCGACGGGTCGTTGTGCTTCGGCGCATACGTCGGCGCGCGGCAGGTCGGGTTCGCGCGGCTCGTCACCGATCACGCGACCTTCGCGTACCTGTGCGACGTGTTCGTGCTGCCTGCTGAACGCGGCAACGGCTACGGCCGCGCACTGATCGACCACGTGTTTGCGCAGGACATGGTGCAGGGGCTGCGCCGCATCATGCTCGTGACGTCCGACGCGCACGCGCTGTACCGGCCGGTCGGCTTCGAGCCGCTGTCGTATCCGGAGCGGGTGATGGAAGTGCGGCGGCCGGACATCTACACGGCGCGCTGACCGGCCGCGCGCATACAATACGCGCTTTCTGCCACGCTGAAGGAAGCGCACCATGACCGAACAGGAAGCCGAACAACTCGCGACCCACCGCCATTACAAGGGCGGCCTGTACCGCTGGATCGGCGTCGCACGCCATTCCGAAACGGAAGAATCGCTCGTCGTGTACGAGCATCTGTGGCCGCATGCGCGCGGGCTGTGGGTGCGGCCGGAAGCGATGTTCAACGAAACCCTCGAAGACGGCACGCCGCGCTTTCGCAAGCTGCGCGACTGAGCGGCTGCCAGTCCCAACCGGGTTTTTTCGTTGCGGGAACGAGCGGTATGAGCACGAACTGGCGCTAGCCGCCAGCGCCGCCCGGCTTGCCGCCAGTGGACGTGCTCGGCCGCATCGCCAGCGCGAAGAAGCGGCGGATCTCGTCCATCAATTCCGCGCGCGCCGACGCAAAGTCGAACGCACGCCGGTTTTCCCGCGCGTAGCGCTGGCGCCAGTCGTCCGCCGCGTGCCGCGCTTCACGGGCGCGCAGCGTATCCAGTTCCGGCGTGCGCAGCGCATGATCGGCGATCAGCGTCACGCCTTCGCGGCTGACTTCGAGCACGCCGCCCGCGACCAGGATGCGGCGATGCTCGCCGCTCGGCGCATCGACGAGCGTCACGACACCGGGCCGGATGCGCGTGAGCAGCGGCGCATGCCGCGGATAGATCCCGAGTTCGCCGCTTTCGCCGGGCACGCTGACGAAGTGCGCGTCGCCGGAATACAGCACCTGCTCGATGCTGAGAATCGCGAGTTTCATCGACGTGTCCATCTACGCCTCCTTCAGACGGCCGCGGCGCCCGCGACGATTTCGCACAGCTCGGTGGTGATTTGCGCCTGCCGGGTTTTCTGGTACAGATGCCGCAGACCATGCAGCATGCGATCGGCGTTCTCCGTCGCGGTCTGCATGCTGAACATCCTCGCGCATTGCTCGCACGCATAATTCTCGACGACGGCCTGATAGAGCATCGCCTCGACGTAGCGCAGCAGCAGCGTGTCGACCACCGGTTTCGGCCCGGGCTCGTACAGGTAGTCGGACGATGTGCCGCCGTCGGTCGCCGCGTTGCCGTCGAGCCCCGCGACGGGCAGCACCATGTCGATCCGGGGATCGTAGGTCAGCGGGCTCGTCAGGCGGTTGTACGCGACATGCACTTCGTCGAGTTCGCCGTTGACGAAGGCGGTCAGCGGGACGAGCAGCGCACCGAGCAGCGCGTCGAATTGCGGCTCGCCGGCGAGGCTGCCCGAGCGCGCGGCGATGTTCGCGCCGTGGCGCGACAACGGCGCGACGCCGCGCGCGCCGATCACGCTCAACTCGCATGCGATGCCGGCCTGATCCCAGCGTTCGAGCGCGTCGATGCACTGGACGAGGAGCCGCGCATTGAGCGGGCCGCACAGCCCGCGATCGGTGCTGACGACGATCAGGCCGACACGACGCACCGGTTCGCGCCGCGCCATCAACGCCGACACATGGTCGGGCCGGTCGCGGAGCACACGTTCGACCATCGACTTGATGCTGGCCGCATACGGCCGGAAATCGCGCGCGCGCCGCTGCGCGCTCGCCATCTTGGTGCGCGCCATCATCTCCATCGCCCGCGTGATCTTGCGCGTGGACGACGTGCTGGCGATTTTCGAGCGGATTTCACGAATGTGCATGACTTCCAGGCCGAGAAGGCGCCGGAGGTTGCCGGCGCGCGTTTGCGGGGCGACGCGCGTGCCGCCCGGGAACCGTGCCGCGGCGGCCGACGTCATGCCGTCATGGCGCAATCCATGCTATCGGGACTTCACCTGAAATGATTGACCGGAATCAAACAATCGTCCGATGTATCGCACCAGAATCCACTGCGTGCAGATCGTCACGCGGGCGCCGGATGTCATGCGAGCGTCACATGCTGTCGCGCATCCTGATGGCCCGTGCACGCGACACTGCGGAGGCCTGCCCGATGTCCGAATCCCGTCAGCAGCAATACGATGCGTTGATCGCGCAGCACACGCGCCGCGTGCCGGACCGCGCGGCTTTTCTCACCCTGCATCCCGCTACCTGAGAGACCCATGAAATCCCGCGAATCCAAACCTGCCGTGAAGCCGGCTCCCGCATTGCCGATCTTCTGGCCGATGGCGGCCGCCGCGACGATGTTCGAGATCGGCTCGGAAATGACCGCGCGCAATCTCCACTTCCTCGCGGAAGAGGAGAAGCTGCACTTCGGGCTGCATCCCGCGCTCGCTTCCGAAAACCGGCCGCTGCTCGAGCTGCGCACGATGACGTTCCGCGACTATTCGGCCGCGCCGGTGCAAGGGCAAGGACAGGGAAAAGCGCATCGCCATGAACAAGGACTGCCAACGATCGTCGATGCACCATACGCGGGCCACAGCGCGATGATCGCCGATTACCTGCCGGGCCAGAGCCTGATCGAGACGCTGCGCGAGCACGGCGTGACGCGCGTGTTCCTGACCGACTGGCGATCCGCAACCGCCGACATGAAGGATCTCGAGATCGACCAGTATCTGGCCGAGCTGAACGTGTGCGTCGACGAGCTTGGCGGCAGGGTCAACCTCGTCGGGCTGTGCCAGGGCGGCTGGATGTCGGCGATGTACGCAGCGCGCTTCCCGCACAAGGTCGCGAGCCTCGTGCTCGCGGGGTCGCCGATCGACACGGACGCAGGCGATGGCCCGATCAGGCAGATGGTGCACACGTATCCGACGTCGTTCTACGAGGAACTCGTGGAAATGGGCGGCGGGCTAATGTGTGGCCGCTTCATGTTGCGGGGCTGGAAGAACATGCATCCGGACCAGCACTATCTCGCCGAGCACGTCGACCTGTACGAGCACCTCGACGATCCCGACTACCTGCGCAAGCGCGAAGTGTTCGCGAGCTGGTACGAAAGCCCGCTCGACCTGCCGGGCCGCTGGTATCTGCAGGCGATCGTGCAGCTCTTCAAGGAGAACCGGCTGGCAAAGGGCACGTTCGTCGCACTCGGCCGCACGCTCGACCTGAAGGACATCACGTGTCCCGTCTACCTGCTCGCCGGCGAGGCGGACGACATCACGACGCCGGAGCAGGTGTTCAATGCGCGCGACCTCGTCGGCACGCCCGCTTCGCAGGTGACGAGCCGGCTCGTTCCCGGCGGCCACATTGGCCTGTTCATGGGGTCGCGCACGCTGAAGGACGCGTGGCCGGGGATCGCCGCGTGGATCGCCGCGCAGGCGTAGACGGCGGACGGCGATCGTCGGCGCTGCGCGGCCGCGCCGAATGCAAGCTCACGCGCCGGCCAGCGCAGCCTCGAGCGCCGGCGGCGCGTGCGTGACCGTCACGTCCGGCGTGCCGTGCCACGCCGCGAGTTTCTTCACCGCCTTTGCGACGTCGTTTGCGAGCCCCGACCCGATCCGCACGCCCGGTTCGACGTGGACGGCCTTCAGTTCGAACGTGCCGAGCGCGCGATGCGCTTTCGCGTCGATCCGGCCGATCAGTCGTCCGCGATGCAGCACCGGCAGGCAGAAATAGCCGAAGCGCCGCTTGTGCGCGGGCGTATAGCACTCGATCGTGTAGTCGAAGTCGAACAGCGCGGACGCGCGCCGCCGGTCCCACACGACCGGGTCGAACGGCGACAGCAAGGTCGTGACCGTCGAGCGCAGCGTGTCGGCCTGCGCGTCGGGCAGCAGCGCGTCGAGCGAGCGGTGCACGTAGGCCGGCTCCTTCCAGCCGTCGACGGCGACCGGGATCAACTCGCCCGCGTTGGCGAGCGCGTCGAGCTCCGCGCGGTACGAGCGGCGCGGCAGCCGGTAGTAATCGGCGACCCAGTCGGCGCGCACGATCCCGAGCGCACGGCACGTGTAGTCGAGCAGCGCCGGCAGCACGGCTTCGCGCGGCGGCAGGTCGCGCGCGTCGTCCCAGCCGGGCAGCACGCGTTCGCGCACGTCGTACACGCGCTGGAAGTTGTGGCGCTCCGACACCATCAGGTCACCGGTCGTGAACAGCACCTCCAGATGGCGCTTCTCGGGTTTCCGATCCCACCAGCCGTTGCCTTTCACGCCGTCTTCGCGGGCGAAATCCGCTGAGCGCACGGGGCCTTCGGTGCGGATGTGCGCGAGCAACTGCGCGATGTCATCGCGGTTGTCCGCGTGCCAGTCAGCCGCGTATTTCCAGCCCATCCCCGACGGATCGAGCATCTTGTAGCGCATCAGCCCGAATTGCTCGACGGGCAGGAAGCAGGCTTCGTGCGACCAGTACTCGAACAGGCGCGCTTCGGCGAGATGTTCGTCGAGCCACTGCGGCGCGAACGCGCCGAGGCGGCTGAACAGCACCAGATACGGGCTGCGCGCGACGACGTGAATCGTATCGATCTGCAACTGCGCGATGCGGCGGATCGTGTCGAGCACGTCGGCCTTGGTCGCCTTGCGGCGGGGCGGGGTCAGCAGGCCCTGCGCGGCGAGATGCAGCGCGCGGGCGGCGGCGGGCGAGAGCGTGAACATCGGAGCGGTCGGAGCAGTCGGAGCGGGTGTCGGTCGGGCACCACTTTAGCGCGATTACGGCGCGCGCGCTCGACGTGTGCCCGACGTGGGATTGCGGCGCATCTGACAATCGTTGACAGACGCATTGTTCAAGATTCCCTATAGTGCACTCCATAGCGCGCGGCAACGTGCGCGCCGATTCCGCTTCCGACGCACGATATGTCCATGGCACGCAGGAAGCGAATCCGGGATTCTCAACCCCCAACGAGAGACCCGGAGCCCTGAGCGGACATCCACGCGGCTGAGCACCGGCCCCGTGTGGATGTCCGCTGATTTTTTTCTCTTTCCGTTTTTTTGTTCGCCCGAACGTACCCGTCAGCGCCGGCCGCGCGCGACTTCGTCGCCGGCATTCGGCGGCAGCCGGCGCGTGATCGGAATCGACGCGAACGAGCACAGCCCGACCACGACGAACGCGGGCCAGAAATCCGACCACACCATCGTCTGATGCCCCTGCGCCCAGTGAGACAGGTGCAGTACGAGCCCCGCGACGGTCACGCCGAGCCCGAGCGACATCTGCTGGACGACGCTGCCGAGGCTCGTTGCGCGGCCGGCGTCGCGCGGCGAGATGTCCGCGTAGATCATCGAGTTGAGGCTCGTGAACTGCAGCGCGGGAAAGATCCCGCCGACCAGCACGATCAGCCAGATCGCCCACGTCGCCATGCCCGGATGGAACACGCCGTACGCGGCGATCGCGAGGCCCGCGAATGCCGCGTTGTAGATCAGCACCGTGCGAAAGCCGTAGCGGCGCAGCGTACGGGTGGCCGTCGAGCGGCTCACCGCGCCGCCGAGCGCGGACGCGCAGGTGATCAGCCCGGAATGGAATGCGCTCATCCCGAGGCCTTCCTGCAGCGCGAGCGGCAGCAGGAACGGTACCGCGCCGAGGCCGATGCGGAACAGCGAGCCGCCTACGACGCTCGCGTGATAGGTCGGAATGCGCAGGAAGCTGAGGTCGAGCACCGGCCGCTCCTTGCGGCGCGCATACGGCACGTAGAGCGCGAGCAGCGCGCCGCCCGCGACGCACATCGTCAGCGCGTTGGCGCGCGCGGTCAGCGCGCCGTCGATCAGCGTGAGGCCCATCAGCAAAAGCGCGGCGCCGCTCGCGGACAGCAGGAAGCCGAACCAGTCGAGCGGGCCCGGATCGGGCTCGTGCGTGTTTGCGATGTGCTTGCTCGCGAGATAGATGCCGTACAGGCCGATCGGCACGTTGATGAAGAAGATCATCCGCCAGTGCAGGTACGTCGTGATGAAGCCGCCGACGAGCGGCCCGAAGGTCGGGCCGAACAGCGCGGGAATCGCGAGGTAGTTCATCGCGCGCACGAGATCCGCGCGCGGCACGGCACGGAAGATGATGATGCGGCCGACCGGCACCATCATCGCGCCGCCTACACCTTGCACGAAGCGCGCGAACGTCAGCAGCTCGAGCGAATTGGACGCGGCGCACAGCAGCGAGCCGACGACGAAGATGCCGATCGCGGTGCGGAATACGGAGCGGGCGCTGAAGCGGTCGGCGAGCCAGCCGCAGATCGGGATGAATACGCCGAGCCCGACGACGTACGCGGTGATCGCGATGTTCAGCGTGACGGGACTGTGCCCGAAGTCGCGCGCCATCGCGGGCAGGGCCGTGACGATGACGTTTCCGTCGACGCTTTCCATGAACAACGCACAGGCAACGATGAGCGGTGCAAGAAAGACGGGCGACATGGGCGGGGCGCGCGTAAAACGGCCATTATGCACCGTTTGCTGAAGATGCGTCACGCGCGGCAACGGTTGTTCCGCATGTTGCAACAGTCGTTCTTTTTAACGCGTGATGCAGAAAGAACGACTGGTCGTCTTGCGGCGCGCGCTGGGCGCGGTAAATGGTGCGAATCGCGCGACGCGAAACTTGCTTGATGCGCGCGTTTCGTGCGACAGTCGATGCCACTGCGGAACATGACAACGCGCATCGGTCGACGGCCATTGACACGTGCGCATCGCGCCTGCTGCGCGCCGGAGACCTCGTGCCGATCCACTCACCATCGCAAGGAGGGGATACGTCATGACGTTACGTCGTGCCGCATCGACCGCATCGCCACTTTCTCCGCCCGAGCGGCGCATCCACTGGGCCGCCGCGCTCGCCGTCACGTGTGTTGCCGTCGCGGGCTGCGCGGCGCCAACCGACAACGCGAGCCAGGTCGGGAACCAGGCAGCCGCCGCAGCCGTCATGTCCGCGGCGACTCTAGTTGCGGCTCCGAATCCGGCCGCGAATTCCGACGCGACTCCGGTTGCAACTCCCGCCGCACCCCCCGCCGCAAGCGCGTTGCTACCGCCGCCGAGCCAGCTCTACGGCGACCTGTTCGTCGCGGTGCAGACCGCGCAAATCTACCCGGACCAGAAGACCTTCGTCGACTCCACGCCGGACACCGATCCGGCCACGATCATCCAGTTGTATCAGCAACGAAAATCGCAGCCGGGATTCGTGCTGAAGACGTTCGTCGACCAGCACTTCACGCCGCCCGTCGACCACGGCGTGACGCCGCCGCCGAACCAGGCGCTGCGCGAGCATATCGACTGGCTGTGGCCGAAGCTCACGCGCACGAGCGCGACGGTGCCGCCGTACAGTTCGCTGATCCCGTTGCCGAAGCCTTACGTGGTGCCGGGTGGCCGGTTCCGCGAAGGCTACTACTGGGACACGTATTTCACGATGCTCGGCCTGCAGGAATCGGGGCGCGAGGATCTCGTCGGCAACATGCTCGACAACTTCGCTAACCTGATCGACACGGTCGGCCACGTGCCGAACGGCAACCGCACGTATTACGCGAGCCGCTCGCAGCCGCCGTTCTTCGCGTACATGGTCACGCTCGCCGTGCGGGCGGAAGGTGACAAGGTCTACCAGAAATACCTGCCGGCGCTGCGCAGCGAATACGCGTACTGGATGCAGGGCGAAAACACGACGCCGCGCGGCGGTGCGACGCGCCATGTGGTCGTGATGCCTGACGGCGCGATCCTGAACCGCTACTGGGATGCGAGCGGCACGCCGCGCGACGAGTCGTATCTCGAGGACATGCAGACCGCGCAGGCAGCGTCCGGCCGCAGCGCGAACGACGTGTGGCGCGACCTGCGCGCGGGCGCCGAAAGCGGCTGGGACTACAGCTCGCGCTGGCTTGGCGACGGCAGGACGCTTGCGACGATCCGCACGACGTCGATCGTGCCGGTCGACCTGAACAGCCTGATGTTCCATCTCGAGACGACGATCCGCCGCGGCTGCGCGATTGCGCGCGACACCGCATGCGTGGCCGACTTCACCGCGCGCACGCAGCGCCGCGCGGCGGCGATCAACCGCTATCTGTGGAACCGTCACGGCTACTACGGCGATTACGACTGGCAGCGGGGCCAGCCGCGCGACGCGGTCACGGCGGCCGCGCTGTTTCCGCTGTTCGCGGGCGTCGCGTGGCCGGAGCGCGCGAAGGCGACCGCCCGCGAAGTGCGCCGCACGCTGCTGCAGCCGGGCGGACTCGCGACGACGACCGCGACGACAGGGCAGCAATGGGATGCTCCGAATGGCTGGGCGCCGCTGCAATGGATCGCGATCGATGGCCTGCGCCGCTACGGCGAGCCCGCGCTCGCGAAGGCGATCGGCACGCGCTTTCTGGCGAGCGTGAAGCACGTGTATGCGACCGAGGGCAAGCTCGTCGAGAAATACGTGGTCGAGGGCGCCGGCGCGGGTGGTGGGGGCGGCGGCGAGTATCCGCTGCAGGACGGTTTCGGCTGGACCAACGGCGTCACGCTGAAACTGCTCGGGTTATACGGCGAATGACGGACGGGGATGCCGCCGCCGCAAGCGCGGCGGGGCGGAGCTTCATGCTCGTCGCACCCGCGACCGCGCGCGCCGCGGCAAGCTCACGAACGGCAATCCGGCAATCCGGCAAATCAGAACGTGATCGCGGTCCGCACGCCGACGACCGTTTCGTCGCCGATGCGCGCGCCCGGCGCATTCGGGTTCGGGATGCCACCCGACGGACGGAAGAAGTGCTGCAGGTCGGCCTGCAACTGCCACCACGGCGTGACCTGGTACTGATAGGTCGCCTCGATCACCGTCTCCGAGCTGCGCACCGGATAGCCGGGTGTCGTGTACGTGCCGACGTCGCCGTCGAGCGCGCGCGCATGCGAACCAATCTTCGCGTAACCGACCGCGAGGCCCGCGACGTCGTTGTCGCGGCCCGCGAACGGCGCCTTCAGCGTGACGCCCGCATTGATCGCGAGGTCGACCAGGTTGCGATCGCCCGGCGCGCCCATCACGCGCGCGAACACGCCGACCGAACGCGGGCTGTCCGCCGCCGGGCGCCACACCATCTGGTCCGCGACCGCATAGAAACCGTAGTTGCCGCGATGGCTCGCCGGCATCCCGTTGCTCGCCGGATTCGCGAGCGACAGGCCGTCCGTACCGTCGCGCAGGTCGTCGAAATGCTGCGACTGGTACCAGACGCCGAGCTTGTACGTACCCGGCAGGCCGGCCGGCTGCGGCGCCTTCGGGTCGGCCGGCGGTGCATTCAGCGCGTACTGGACTTCGCCGATCACGAGCGCGCCGCTGCGCAGGTTGAAGTTCGTGCCGTGCGCGTTCAGTTGCTGCGGGTCGCCGTTCATGCGGCCCGCCGGGTTGCCGTCGAATACGCCGGCCAGCACGGTCCACGCGTCGGACGGCTTCACGCGCAGCCGCACGCCGAGCGACGACAGCGGATACGCAGGGCCGCCTGCGGGCAGGTCGGTCGACGGCAGCACGGGCCAGCCGAACGTCGCGTTCATGAACGACGCCGCGTACTGGCTCACCATGAATTCCTGGTCGAGGCTCTGCTGGCCAACCTTTACGTCGACCTTGCCGTCGAGCAGCGCCTGCTGATACCACAGCTCCCACAGGCGCGTGGTCGAATTCGCCTCGATGCCGGTCGCGGTCTGCAGCGTCTGCAGGTTGCGCTGCGTGAGGTTGGTGCCGTGAATCTGCAGCGCGGACACGTTGAAGGTGCCGCCCGGCAGCCCGATCGCCTTGCCCGTATCGACGTTGAAGCCGAACTGCGTGAGGCCCTGGTATGCGCCGCCACGCTTCGTGCCGCCCGACGTGTTGTACAGGTACTCGCTGGTTTCCTGCAGGTTCAGCGTGACGCCGTGATCGCCGAGCAGGTCGCGCAGGCCGCCCATGTTGCCGAGCAGG
>NZ_JAAGPL010000112.1:0-233 GCF_017104785.1 Burkholderia sp. Ac-20353
GTGAGAACCACGTATGGTGAGATAGCTGATGGATCATTGGCATATCTTCTCATCAGTACATACACGCACCACAGCCTATACAACAACACTATACGAAAATAATCATATAGATCTGTAAATGCCGATCTATACTTAATACATAATTGGTGGTCTAGTGATATGACAAGTGTTATGTCCATTATTTTTTTTTTAATACTGACATTCTTTTTTCTTTTTTTTTTTTTTTTTTTTTT